>JBAZSD010000013.1 GCA_041662605.1 Desulfomonilaceae bacterium | reverse complement strand
GTACTGACCCATATCTCCTGAGGTCCAGATACCATTCAAGTGGTTGTTTGTCCAATCCATGACGTTCAATTCGTCTTTCAAGAGCCTCAAGAGAATCTTCTCGTTGTCCTCCACCAATTATTTCTCCGTAACCTTCCGAGGCCAAAAGGTCAACGGCGAGGGCCAACCGTTGGTTGGCTGAATCCCTTTTCATGTAAAAAGCCTTAATGTCAGCGGGGTAATGGGTTACAAAAACAGGTTTGTCAAAAGCTTCCGACAGGACTGATTCTTCATCTCCGCCCAAGTCTGCGCCCCAGTCAATATCCGCGCCTTTTTGTTTCAATATGTCTATGGCTTCGGAGTATGTGATTCTAGGGAAGGGTGGTTTCACAAGTTCCAGCTTTGAGATGTCGCGTTCCAGGATTTTCAACTGGCTGGAACATTCATTGAGGATATCGGACACTATTTTGCAGATAAGCCCTTCAGCAAGGTCGATTGCCTCAGGTAACTCCCAGAAAGCCATCTCCGGTTCGATCATCCAGAACTCAGTCAGGTGGCGTCTCGTCTTGGACTTTTCAGCGCGAAACGTGGGACCGTATACGTAAATTTTGCCGAGCGCCATCGCCGCCGCTTCCCCATACAACTGGCCCGATTGAGTGAGGTATGCCGATCGGTCGAAGTAGGCAACTTCAAACAGTGACGTCGTCCCCTCACACGCTGTTGGGGTAAGGATAGGGGCCTCAACTGACACGAATCCCAGTTCATCAAAGTAGGCCCGTGCTGATCGAGTCAATACTGAGCGTATCTTCATAAGAGCCGTTTGTCTGGAAGACCGTAGCCACAGGTGGCGGTGATCCATCAGGAAGGCGACCCCATGATCTTTGTTCGAGATTGGGTAGGGTAGCGCCTCCGAAATTACTTCGATGTTGTCGACAGCAATCTCAAAACCAATCGCCGATCTGGGGTCTTTTTGGACCTGTCCCGTTACGATCACAGAGGACTCATAAGGAATATGATCCGCCAAATCGAATACCTCTGGACTTACCCGGTTAGCCATAACAACGCACTGGATCACTCCAGTCCCATCACGAAGCTGTATGAATCGAATTTTGCCGGATGAGCGCCTGTTGGCGACCCAACCGCCAAGGGAGACAATCCTTTTTTCTTGATGGGTTAATGAAGCGATTGTGGTATCCAGATGAAGTTCAGACATCGCCGACTCCATGCACACAATTACGCAAAATATTATGAAATACTAGGCGCATAAAACAACTCAAACCTGAATTTGGGTTTTGAACATGTAAAATATTATTACCAAAATGATTCCGCTTTTGACAATTCATAAAGGAATCTCTAGATCATAATATCGGGAATCAATTTTGGTTAGAAACCGCAATCAGGAACATCAACCTGCACCCAAGCCCCCCCGGGCCCGGTGTTAGTAAACAACAATACCTCGATTCCCCTACTTTTCAGAATAGGCAATTCAACTTTCCAGAAGATAGTGTCTTTGCAGGGATAGTAAGCGGAAATCACATAAGCGTGAACCGTACCGGACGCCATTCTGGCAAAAGCGGCAGAACTGCAATTGAAAAAGGGTTCTATATCTCTTTTGTAGTCATAAATACTCCCAACAAAAGGATGGGGGAACTGGTTAGAATATGCATCGGCCCATTGTCCCCCGGGCGTGTCTCCTATCACAGTATAGCCATCTGCCGTACATTTAGCACCCGCAGCCCCACCACTAAAGAAACAAGCCATGTTTGCAGGACTGGAAAACTGCGAATCATCTGGTAATCCTTCGCATTTGGCATTGGTGATGACTGCAGAGGGTTTGCGCCAGTTACGCTTGGCAGGCTGTGAGGCCAATTGCCTCAAGTGTCGTGGGCTCTTGAAAATCGGCTCAGGTTTGGTGAAAGGATTTTCGCCTTTAACTATATTTTCTGCCTGAAATCCGATATTGACATACGCCCCGATCTGACCATACTGACCAACCAGCCTGTCGTTTCCATATTCTGCGGATACCTTAAAGACTCCATCGGCTGTGGTTACATCCGCGCCGGAACGAACGCCATAAACCTTTGAGTTACCAACTTCGTATTTGTAGCCGGCCGCCTTGACTCGGAAATCATACGCTCGATTAAACAGCGGCTGTGAAAGCCCGGCCTCGAAATCATAGTTCCCAGTCCCACTGGCGATAGCTCCAAAAAGGTTAAAAGTCGGGAAGACACTCCCACGGGAGTCGTAACCCACATAAGAATCGGAGTAATAATTAAAATTGAGGTCAACCGCCGAATCGCCGGGCCCGTTGGCTGCGGCCTGGAATCCGACACTTCTTGCGGATCTCCATGACCCTGTCAAACGTGTAGAATCATAAAATCCATACGCTCCAACGAGCAAATTGTCTCCAAACAGCTTTCGATACCCGAGACCAAATGAAAGATCGATCCTGTTCTGGAGTCCGGCAGGCCCTTGCTGCCAAAAATTGTTCAGGAACGGGAAACCGCCTGTAGACGCTGAACTAGCAGAGTCAACGTGAGCTTCACCGAACACGATATCACTGCTTGTCAGAGACACTGGCAACACATAGTCCGCTGACCACCATGTCTGACTGAGATTTCTTCCGAACAGGTAATTGAATCCGAACTGCAGGTTAGGGATTACAGGCAACCAATTGCGGACCAATGCGCTTGAGATTGGAACCGCTTCCACACCCCCGCCAAATTGCGGTCCTGAAGTTCCTGGCAAAGAAGTTGGTTTAGAAGGGGATAAATCGACTGGAACTACCGTTCTCAATTGTTTGTAGGCGGGGTTAGCGTCTTGAGCCTGGCTCAGGCTTCCAATGGACACAAAAAACAAGGTGATCAGGCACGCTAGAAAGAATTTCGCTGATCGCAGACAAGAATACCGCTTGGATCCTGAATGTTCGGATTTCATTTCAACTCGACCCCGCTCTTTATGAATTTTCGATAGCGTGACTATACATTATGATCCGATGCAAAGGTCAAGGGAAAAATTGACAAAAAACGGGAAAGAAATCTGAGGACTAGAGGACACTGCATACAGGCGCTGGGGGGGGTCAGCGTAGGTTCACCGAAAATGGCTGCCCTCAAATTCATGGCTATCTATCGAGGCTATCATCCTCTCGTTTGGCTGCGACTGAAGGTATGGATGGGTCTACAGGCAAACAAGACTCCCAGAGCATCGTCTTCGTAGTCTTGTCCATGGACGCGTGTATCCATTTGTCGCCTCTGAACCTCGCGATGAGCATACCGCACATGATGACGACAGATAGCGCCATGCACCACCATATCCCTGTTGGACCAGTCTTAAGGATATAGATCGCCACCAGGATGAATGGAATCCTTAGCAACCACATGCCGGTGAAAATAATTCGCATGGTGCCGAATGTGTCTCCTGCTCCCTGCAATGCGCCGGCAAGCGATATCCCAACTGCGAAAAACGGCTCAGCGAGCATATTAATACGCAGGTAACGCGTCATTTCTTCGAGCACGGCCGGGTCTGTGGTTAGATAACTGGAAAGCTCAGGAGCGAATACAAACAAGGCTGCGCATGGAAGGGATACTATAGCCAGGCATAACCCTGCTGTCGCCTTTGCGCCTTGCCTTGCCGCTTCTATGTTTTTCCCTCCAAGTCGATTTCCTGTCACAACAGCCGCAGCCATATTTAACGCAAAAATAGGCAGAAAAATAATTGCTTCGATTCTAACTCCAGCGGTCATTGCGGCTAGAGCTGTTATTTGAGAGCCATGCAATCGGGTGATCAAGAAATAAACTACTAGGGTCCCGGCGTTCCAGGCTGTTTGTTGCAGAGCGGTTGGCACTCCCAGTTTTATCAGGTTGCGAACGCACCTGCCGAGAGGCCTTCGCACTGAGTCTATGGTAATTCTATATGGACCTGTAAATATTCTAAAAAGGTTGAGAGTCATACCGACAGTTGTTGCGAAAGCGGTTGACCAGGCGATACCCTCATATCCCAGTGGAGGGATAGGACCGAGACCAAAAACCAGGACAAAGTCACCGATCACGTTCAGGAGAGAGGCGGAACAGCTATTCACCATGGCTGTTCTTACCCTTCCTGAAGCTCTTAGTATTCCGGCTGTTATTATCATGAGATACGTGGGCGTAAGCACAAGGGAGAAAATCTTGAGAAAGGTTTCCGCAATACCTCTGATCTCTTCCGGCATTCCTGATATTTTAACAAGTTCGTATGCGAATATCCTCGACAGCAGCGATATTACTCCTGATACAAGCAATCCCATCATCAGTGAATTGGAGGAAATCTGCCCGACTCCCAGTCTGGATTTGGCTCCATAAGCCTGCGATATCATGGAAACTGTTCCGACTGAAATTGCATTCGCAAGTATCATCAGAGTCCAATATAGCTGTCCTACATATCCTACAGCCGCCAGAATCTGGGATCCCAACAGTCCGGCCACATAAACGTCCGCGATCCCTATAGAAAACTGAAAGAACATCACCAGGATCATGGGCCATGCGACAGTCCATGATTCTCTGATGTAGGGGAAAATTGCGCGTAAGTTTAAAATGAGCATCTACTGTCTTGAAAATTTGTGTTAATTGGGGCAGCCCATATTTAGAGCAACTGAAAGAAATGTATTCTAACAATAATAGAACTTAACATAATCCAGAAAGTCTGTTTCATTCAAGCAGATGTCAAGAATTCCGCTTCGAGGGCGCTTGGACGGTCTTGAATTTTTAGGCCAACAGCCATATAGTCTGAAAGATTTGCATGGCGACTTTAGGATTCTTGATTAACATTTCAAAAGGTAGCGGAAGAGAACATTTTTATGCCCAAGAGAAAAGACATCAAATCGATAATGCTCATAGGTTCCGGGCCTATAATTATAGGTCAGGCGTGTGAGTTCGACTACTCGGGTACTCAAGCTCTGAAAGCCCTTAAGGAAGAGGGCTTTCGGGTAGTTCTGGTAAACTCGAATCCAGCTACCATCATGACTGACCCGGAATTTTCGGACGCTACTTACATAGAACCCCTGAAGATAGATGTGCTTGCAAATATTATCGCAAAGGAGCGTCCTGACGCTCTATTGCCTACTCTGGGAGGACAGACCGCGCTGAATAGGGCGGTGGAACTGCATGAAGCCGGTGTGCTCGAACGATACGGAGTCGAGTTAATAGGAGCAGGAATCGAGGCAATTAACAAGGCGGAGGACAGAGACCAGTTCAAGGTCGCCATGAAGAACATTGGGCTGGATTTGCCCAAAAGTGGATATGCAGAGTCTTTGCAACGCGCGTGGAAGATTGCGCGGGAAATCGGATTTCCAAATGTTATTCGTCCTTCATTTACCCTTGGAGGGACAGGAGGAAGCATAGCTTTTACCGAAGAAAGTTTCGAGAAGCTCGCTTTATGGGGCCTTGAAGCCTCGCCTGTGGGACGAATCCTTATAGAAGAATCAGTCCTTGGATGGAAAGAATTTGAGCTGGAAGTGATGCGGGACGTGGGTGACAATGTTGTCATCATCTGTTCTATTGAAAACTTTGACCCTATGGGAGTTCACACTGGGGATTCAATTACTGTCGCTCCGGCTCAGACTCTAACAGACAAGGAATATCAAATACTGAGAGACCAGAGCGTCGCGATTATACGGGAGATAGGGGTGGACACGGGTGGTTCCAACATCCAGTTTGCCGTCCATCCTGAAAATGGCCGTGTAGTAGTGATCGAGATGAACCCTCGAGTCAGTAGGTCCAGCGCCCTCGCTTCAAAGGCCACTGGTTTCCCGATCGCTAAAATCGCGGCCAAACTTGCGGTTGGCTATACGCTCGATGAACTAGCTAACGACATAACCTTGAAGACCCCCGCCTCTTTCGAGCCAACCATAGATTATGTCGTCACCAAGATACCCCGCTTCACATTTGAGAAATTCCCCGGGGCGGATAACACGCTGGGCACTCAGATGAAGTCCGTTGGCGAAGTCATGGCCATTGGCCGAACCTTCAAGGAATCGTTACAAAAAGCTATTCGTTCTCTGGAGACAGATGTCCATGGTTTTGAGCCCATTCTTCCGGCAGGACTGAAAAAAGACCAGATTCTCGGCTATTTGAGACGACCGACCCCGGATCGACTATGGCAAATTGGAGACGCAATTCGCGCAGGAGTTGACATTCCTGAAATATATGAGGCGAGCAAAATTGATCCGTGGTTCCTGGATCAAATCAGACAGATTATTGATATGGAATCCGAAATCGCCAAACCGGGTTGGCTTGAAGGGCAGTCATGTGAGGACAACCTACGCAAGGCAAAATCCATGGGATTTTCCGATATACGGATTTCCGAACTCGTCAAGCGCGAGGAAGATGATATTCGTTCCCTCAGGATAAAGTCGAATGTGCGGCCTGTTTTCAAGAGAGTAGACACCTGCGCCGCGGAGTTCGAAGCCCATACGCCCTATCTTTATTCTACATACGAGGATGAAGATGAGTCCGGTGTTACGGACAGAAAAAAAATAATGATTCTGGGTGGTGGCCCAAACAGGATAGGCCAGGGAATTGAGTTTGATTACTGCTGTGTTCACGGTGTGTTCGCCCTTGAAGAAGATGGATTTGAAACCATTATGGTGAACTGCAATCCCGAAACGGTGAGCACTGACTATGACACTTCCGATCGACTCTATTTTGAGCCGTTGACACTTGAGGACGTCCTCGAAATTGTTGACCGGGAAAAACCTGATGGTGTGATTATACAATTTGGCGGCCAGACGCCTCTAAAGCTCGCTATCTCTCTCTGGGAGGCTGGCGTTCCGATAATCGGAACTTCTCCTGACGCTATAGACAGGGCTGAAGACAGAAAACGATTTAAGGAAATGCTTCTCAAACTTGGGTTGAACCAACCCCCTAATGACATAGCCCACTCATACGACGAGGTCATGGAAGTAGCCAAGAGAATTGGATACCCCTTGGTAGTACGGCCTTCGTATGTGCTAGGTGGCCGTGCGATGGAAATAGTTCACAATCAGGAAGATCTCCAGGGCTATCTTACGGCAGTTGTTAAAGCCTCCCCTGATCATCCGATCCTCGTGGACGGGTATCTGACAGGCGCCGTTGAAATAGATGTTGACGCCGTTTCCGATGGTAAAACAGTAGTTATAGGCGGAATCATGGAGCACATCGAAGAGGCCGGCATACATTCCGGAGATTCTTCATGCTCTCTGCCACCATACAGTCTTGGGAGATACCACCTTGATGAGATTCGCAGGATAACACGGATGCTGGCTCTAGAGCTTAAAGTCCGGGGATTGATGAATCTTCAACTTGCTCTCAAAGATGGGGAAATATATGTTCTGGAGGTAAATCCTCGAGCATCCAGAACTATTCCATTTGTTTCGAAAGCCATTGGGGTTCCTCTCGCCAAGATTGGGGCCCGAGTAATGGCGGGCAAGAGTCTTGAGGAAGTCGGCTTCACAAATGAGATTATTCCTGACCATGTTAGCGTTAAGGAGGCTGTCTTTCCGTTCATTAAGTTTTCTGGCGTTGATGTGGTGCTTGGACCAGAGATGAAGTCAACCGGCGAAGTCATGGGCATTGACATGGAGTTCGGTCAGGCTTTCCTTAAAGCGCAATACAGCACTGATTTCCCTGTTCCTACCGGTGGGAGGGTCTTTTTGAGCGTAGCCGGCCGGGACAAGGCCACTGCCGTGATAGTGGCCCGCAGGATGAGCCAGTGCGGATTTACTTTTGTTTGTACAGAAGGTACGGCTGCAGCGTTGGAGGCTGCGGGCATCCCCAGCTTGGTGGTGGCGAAGGTTCACGAGGAAGGCCAATTGGACGTGATTGACTTGATTAAGAAGAATGAAATCGTCCTGGTGATCAATACTGCGGCCGACAAGAAATCATTTAAAGACTCTTTGGACATTCGACTGGAAGCTTTGAATCGCAATGTCCCATACTTCACCACTCTGGCAGGGGCAAACGCGTTGTCGCTCGGCCTCAAAAGCGTTTGCAGGGGGGATGAATTCAAGGTGATGTCCCTCCAGGAGTATCATCGACTTTCATTGGCAGGCAGGCTGGTAAACTGCTATTCAAACAATTTCTGACAAGTTGTCGTCCCTGATTTGTTAATAAGGCCAATACTTGGCGCCGATGGTTGATCCGTAACAATCTGAAAAGGGGGTGTATTCATGAGTTTCAGATCTCGCATGTTACCGGTAGGCTGGTATCCTGGTTCGGCTAAAGAATGCGAACGGGAAATAACCTTCTTTCTGCAAGGGTTCAAACCGCCGGAAGGAAAGTGGACAGCCGGAGTGGCTCCGCACGCTGGTTGGGCGTTTTCCGGAAGGGCTGCGGCCCGTGTTGTCAAGACCTTATCTTCCAGGGGGGCAATCGACCGGGTGGTTATTTTTGGGGGACATCTCCCCGGCGGCAATGCTCCAATAGCCTACATGGAAGAATCATGGGAGACCCCTTTGGGGCAGCAGGATTTGGACGCTGACTTCTTGTACGAATTTGTCGCTGATGGGCATGCTCGTCCTGCTCCCAGGGGATTCTCGGACAATACGATTGAGATCCAGGCCCCTCTCGTTCGATATTTCTTCCCTGCTGCAAAGATAATCGCAGTTCATTCTCCATCTTCCGAAGAATCAATTACTCTGGCAAGGGTAATTAAGAAATTGCTTGATGAGAAAGCCCTTAAAGCAGTGTTTCTAGGCTCAGCCGACCTTACGCATTATGGTCCAAACTATGGCTTTACCCCAAAAGGAACAGGGGCTGCGGCCATAAAATGGGTGAAAGAAGAGAATGATAAGGTCCTGATTGATAAGGCGCTCGATATGAAAGCGTCGGAAATCTTGAGGGAGGCTCCGGTAAGGCAGAATACATGCTCAGCCGGCCCCATCGCCTCAATAATCGAAATAGCCAGGTTGTGCGGCGTAACCAAGGGAACCCTTATCGATTACTACACGAGTTATGACGTAATGCCGGGCTCAAGCTTTGTCGGGTACGCCTCAATAGTTTATTGATTCAGGGGTATCAGAACAACCAAACATGGAAACGACTTTTGTCGAGTCCCCGGAAACTTTGAGCAGTTTTTGTGATTAGGGCGTAATCTATTTCAAGAAGATATGTTATAGGAACAGACAAGAACGAAAATCTGTTTAGGAGGGCTAACATGAAATGGTTCGAGCAGGTAAAGGAGCTTTCCCGAAAGCCCTGGATAGCTGTTGTAATTGTGACCTTGCTTGTCGTCACAACGCCATTGCGGACGCAGGCTTCCGATCATGTAGGCCTACCTGACGGACTGACGCTCAAGTTAGGTACTTTGTGCCCTGTTTGTGGAATGAAAGTTGGTGGTGAGCTTGGAGCGGAAGCCATTTATGCTTATAGTGAAACAAAACTTGTTGGTTTTGCCGGGGCGAGCGCATCCGTTTTCGAGAACGGGTCGGTTGTAGGGTTCGATGGGGCGAGGTGTCTGTTTGTTTACAATACGATTCCGAAGAGATTTGGTATTGACGTGACTAAGATTAAACATTCTTACGTTACAGATTTTGCAACCAGGAAATTTATTGATGTTAACGATGCTTTTTTCGTTATGGGTACCAAAGTACTAGGGTTCATGGGCTACGATCTCATCCCTTTCTCCACAAAAGCGCACGCAGAGCAATTCATGACCGAGTATGGAGGTAAACGTATTATTCAACGCTCCTCCGCCCGCCCGGAGGATGTGGACAGACCCAAAAAAGAATAGAGATCATGAGTCTTGGCGGATTTGAAAGGTTTCAATGTCTTTGGAGAGCGCCTAGGCGCATGAGTCCTTAATGCAGGTTGAGTCAATCTCATAAAGTCTCTTTTGGTCTTCCACGCCTTTCAAGCAAACCTCGAATTCTCTTATGACCGTGAACCGGTCTCGGACAAGTCCGTAAGTCACTTCAGAAACTACGACCTTTCCCGGGCTCGCAGTTGCCTGAATTCGGTCCGTCAGGTTCACATCCGCCCCGACAATTCCGTATTTGGCTCTTGTTTTTGCGCCTATGTTGCCGATTACGACTTCACCGGTATTGATTCCGATGCCCATCGACAAAGCGGGAAAGCCGTTCGAAACACTTTCTTTGACGAAACCGTCCATCTCTCTTTGCATCTCCAGAGCGCAATAGACAGCGTCATAGGCTCGTTTCTTGATGTCAGAGTCTACTCCATTGAAAAAAACCATTATCGAATCACCGTAAAAATCTACGATGATGCCCCGATGTTTCTCTATTACCGATATCATACGCGAAAAATAACTGTTCAGGATTGTAATGACGGTTTCAGGATTCAACTTTTCAGAAATAACGGTGAAGTCTCGCAAGTCGGACATCATTATGGAAACAACACCCTTTTCGCCTCCCAATCGTAGCGCTTCAGGTCTGCTCATGAGATCCTGAGCCACTTTCTTGTCAACATATCGTCCGAAAGTCTGTTCTATCAGGTCTCGCTGTTTGAGCCCCTCCACCATTTGATTAAAACTTCTATAGAGTTGTCCTATTTCATCAGACCGTGTATCGGACAATTTAAAAGAATAATCTCCTCCCTGAACTTTTGCCGCAGCCTCTGAGATATCTGATATCGAATGAACCACTGGTCGTGTGACAATCCGAATCAATGAAAGGATGATGGTTAAGGCCAGGAGACCGGCCACGGCGTAATAAAACCGGAACTGAATTATCGGCTCTAGCGTGATCCGACCTTGCGAAATCAAGACGATATACCAATTTATCGACGGGATTTTATAGAACCCCGCCACGACATCGGGAGGATGTCCCGGTCCAAAAACGTTCCCAAAGGGTTTATTCCTGATGTCATTAAGAATTGTTAGTTCTAATTGGTCACCATTGTCCCCGACTTTTTTCCTGTCCGCATAGCTTTTGTCCGTAACGGCGAGGAACTGCCCCGTGCTTGTAACCAGCCACGCCGAACCACCTTCCATAAGTGTCATTTTCTTAATCGGATCGAGAAAGGAATCGAAACTAATTCTGACAAGTAGTTTTCTGCCGGATTCAGGATTGTCAGTGTCGAGGTTCCTTATGATTCTCAGGTTCTTATCAGGTGAGTTCGGGTCCATTACCGGAGCGCAAAACCCAAAGTCCCCGCAAAGTTCCATGGTATAGCTGCCAGTCAACGTTCCCCGGTCCAACTCGTCGAGTTCATTCCCCGCAGCCGTTTTGCCGTGTTGGGCATTGGCTTCTTTGACAACATCAACGAATCGAACCCCCGGCTTCTGCAGTAACTCCTGAATCAGGAATGCCTGGGTAATGTTTCTGTCGGGCGTATCTTCAGCCTTTGCAATCAAATTAATCAGCTCAAGCTTTTCATTTAGCGACATGCTGATTTCATGAGCGGCCTTTTCCAGTTGAAGATGGATTGATACCAGCCACTGGTCGAGGAGATAGGCTCTTGCGAAGAAGAACCCCCAAAAACCGAAAGCAGTTACTATTACTGCTACCGGAACAAGCAAGAAAAGAAAAAACCGTCGTTCCAAAGACATAAGTTATACCAGGGTAAAATGGTTACAGCGCCTGGAACGTTTCCTGCAGATCGTCGAGTCCAATGGGGGACAAGTTCCGATCGTTTTCTACCGTCTTTCCAGGCGCTTTCAATTCCTAGTGCTTCATTTTCATCATCTTTTTTTTCGGACCAACATCTTGGAGTGAGACTTGAGAAAATGCAAGAACCTTTTTGTCTTTGGCTCCTGAGGCGAATTTTTCAGCGTCCGCCTTGTTTGAAAAAGCCTCCATTTCGGGTCCCATCATTGGAACCGTCTCCGGCCCCAATACAAATACGGCGTTTTTAGGTTCGATAAGTTTCTTGGAATCATGCTCTAACACGAAGGACTTTTTAACGTTTTTCGGATCAAAGCCGAATGTGTCCGGAGCGAGCAGGTAGCGAAAGAAATCCGAAATCTTGTCGAATGGAACTACTTTTCCATCGGAAAAAACGATTACCGCGTTCACATCCGCATCCGACGCCATATTCATCTCACAAACCGGACATGTCGCAGGGAGTTCGATCTTCGAACCATCCGGTGTCTCTAAACTTTGGGCAGCGTACGCATAAGACGCTGCGCCGACCATCAGAAACAGAAACCCGATCATTGAGATTGAACGTAATATGTTATTTTTCATGATGAATTCTCCTGTGTTTTTCAAGATTGAGTCAGCTTGGTGAACTGAATTTCCTTCACAAGACAATAGATGTTTGGGACAACAAATATGGTAATTATATCAATACACATCCCACCAAAACTCGGAAGAGCCATGGGAATCATGACGTCCGCCCCTTTCCCCTGAGATGTGAGAACCGGTATCAAAGCAAGAATCGTGGTAGCCGTAGTCATAAGGGCCGGCCTCACTCTTCTTAATCCAGCCTCTACCGTGGCTTCCCTGATTTCCTGGACAGAACTAAAAGAATGTCTCGCAAATACCTGGTCCAGGTACGTGGAATATATGACCCCATCATTGGTGGCTATACCGAAAAGGGCCAGGAATCCCACCCATACGGCCACACTCAAATTGTATGGATGAACCTGAAACAGTTCCCTCATGTTGACCCCGAACACACTGAAATCGAGGAACCATGGTTGGGAGTATAGCCACAGCATCATGAAGCCGCCGGACCACGCGACGAAGATCCCGGAAAAAACATTTAGCGAAGTTGGTATGGAGTGGAACTGCGAATAAAGGACTGTGAAGATTAGACACAGCGCTATGGGTATTACGATTCTGAGCGTTTGTTCGGAACGAACCTGATTTTCATAAGACCCTGCGAAGGTTATTGATGAACCGGCTGGAAGCTTCAACTCGCCGGTCTCTATTTTATGTTTCAGAAAATTGTCAGCGGCTTCAACAACGTTTACTTCCGCAAATCCGGGTTTTTTGTCAAAAAGGACATAACTGGTGAGAAATGTGTCTTCTGATTTTATGGTCATTGGTCCAGGAGTGTATTTTATCGTGGCGACCTCGGACAGGGGGACTTGAACTCCCTCTTTGTTGGTCACAAGGATTTTTTCCAGCGACTCCAGAGAATCCCGAAGTTCTCTTTGATATCTTACACGCACAGGATAACGTTCCCGACCTTCAACCGTTGTGGTGATCTTTTTACCCCCAATGGCGATTTCCAGAATGTCCTGAACATCCTTTATTGACAAACCGTACCTGGCTATGGCCTTTCTATCGATATCAATTTCAAGATAAGGGTTTCCGACGACTCTATCAGCGACAACCGTAGTAGGATCTATGGATGGGACTTCTTTCAGATATTTTTCAATCTCAAACCCCAATTTTTCAATCTCATTTAAATTCTTGCCTTTTATCTTAACGCCCATAGCGGCCCTCATGCCGCTTTGAAGCATCACTATACGGGCCGCTATCGGTTGAAGTTTGGGAGCGGATGTCACACCCGGAAGTTTCGACACTTCGATAATCTCTTTCCAGATGTCGTTAGCCGTTTTGATTTGAGGCCGCCAGTTTCGGATCGGTTTGCCTGTTTTTGGGTCAATTTCGTGTTGCCCAGTTACCGGGTCGATTTTGTATTCAGGCAAATATGTGATGACGGTTTCGATCATGGAAACCGGCGCAGGGTCTAGTGCGCTCTCTACTCTGCCTATTTTGCCTACAACCGACTCCACCTCAGGGATGGAGCGGATTGCAATATCCTGTTTTTTAATGATATCCAGCGCTTCACCAATCGAAGCGTGCGGCATGGTCGTGGGCATATAGAGAAAGGAGCCTTCATCAAGTTCCGGCATGAACTCCTTTCCAAGTCCGGGAAAAGCACGAGCCAGCCTCGACCACAGTCGGTTGGTCCTGATAAGACTTTCCCAGTTTTGGGCAAGGTTTGCTTTATCGACTGACTTGATCGAAAAAATGGAAACAGTCTTACCCACCGTCCATGGAATGACTCCGAATACTCTATCGAATCCAAGCCAAATGACACATCCAAATATTACAAGCGATACAGGGAGGGCTAGGAAAACAGGTTTGTGGTTGAGACTCCAGGAGAGAATTACCCTGTAATTTGCTGTGAAAATCTTTCGGACCGCCAGCAGCCCAAAAATTATACCTGAGGCGAAGATGAAATTTCTAACGAGGCCTTTCTCCGGCCCTAAAGGTAGCCAATGTGATGTTAACAAATATGTTACAAAAATCAGGGCGACGATATTAAAGAAAATTGGGATCTTGTCCTGAATGTATTTGGGTAAAGCTTGGGAAATAATTTTTACAATGGAAACGAAAATAAGCGGAGCGCCTATCAGCCAGGAAGTCGACAGCCCAATCCATGACCCCACTGCGCCCACAATCAAATAAATTACCAAGCGAGCGTGTTTGGTTATTTTGCGCCTTGTAAAGACGATATGAGCCAGAGGAGGGACCAGAGCCAGGGCCAAAACCAATGAAGCGGCCACAGCAAAAGTCTTGGTGTAGGCCACAGGTCCGAATAGTTTGCCCTCAGGGCCAGTTAACGTGAAGACCGGCAGGAATGATATGATTGTCGTCAGAGACGATGTTACGACTGCGCCGCCGACTTCTACCGCAGAGGCGTGGACAATATCAAACATACTTGCGTCGGCTGGGGCTTCCTCTATGCGTTTAAGTATATTTTCGCAAAGGATGATACCCATGTCGACCATTACCCCGATGGCGATAGCTATGCCCGAAAGCGCCATGATATTGGCGTCTACCCCTACAAATTTCATAATCACGAACGTCAGGAGAACCGCCAGTGGGAGAACTGATGATATGAGCAATGAACCCACAATATTGTTCATCATCACGATGACAACAATTATCGATACCAGAATCTCCTCGTGAAGGGCGCGATTCAGAGTATCCAGAGTTTCGTAGATGAGATTGGTTCGATCGTAGAATGGAACAATCTTGACCTGGGACACTCTGCCGTCTTCAAGTTTTTTTGTGGGAAGGCCGGGGCTAATTTCCGCTATCTTTTTCTTTACGTTCTTGATCACCTGGAGAGGATTTTCGCCAAATCTTACGACAACAACTCCTCCTACAGCCTCAGCCCCCTCTTTGTCCAAAGCCCCTCGTCGCATTGCAGGCCCCAGAGAAACCGTCGCGACGTCCTTTATGAACAGAGGAACGTTGTCATTTACCTTGACCACGCTGTTCTCAAGATCTTGAACCGATCTTATGAATCCAAGCCCACGTATGCTGTACTCTGTCCGGTTTACCTCAATGACACCTGCTCCGACGTCAATATTCGAATTTTGCACTGCGGAGAAAACCTCCGGCAATGTCACGTTATGAGCCCGCATTGCGTCCGGATTGACGTCGACCTGGTACTCTTTTACGTATCCACCGATTGAAGCGACTTCGCTTACGCCACCTGCGGACTGCAAATAATATTTTACGTAGTAATCCTGGATGGTCCGTAATTCGTCGAGCCCGAATCCTTCACCTTCAACCGTGTACCAAAAGACCTGACCTAGGGCTGTCGCGTCGGGTCCCAGAGTAGGTTGAACCCCCTCAGGCAGTGTGCCCGGTTGAAGTGAGTTTAATTTTTCTAGAATCCGGGACCTTGACCAGTAGAAGTCTATATTTTCCTTAAAGATTATATAAATTGTGGAGAAACCGAAAAAAGAATTGCTCCTGATTACTTTGACTCCAGGGACACCGAGCAGTGCGACTGTCAACGGATATGTTATCTGGTCCTCGATGTCCTTAGGGGATCGCCCCTCCCAGGTGGTAAACACGATCTGCTGGTTTTCCCCAATGTCCGGAATGGCGTCAACCGGGACAGGCGCTCTTGGTAGCCATGAAATGTTCCAATCAAACGGAGCGACGGAGATTCCGCCCAGAAGGGTGAAACCCAGAACCAAAGCCATAAAAAGTTTCCGTTCGATCCAGAAACGCATGAACCTTGAAAACAAACCATCGTTATTTCCCTGCAGGTTCTCAAGTTTTGATTTAACCGAATCCATGTTTCACCACCAAGCCCGTTAGGGTTTCTCGGGAGAAATCTTCTCGACCAGTTCGGCGCATTCATCCGACTTTTCGTTGGTCTCAGATTTTGTTTGATAAACCGGGTTTTTGTTGTCCCCAGCCTTACCGATCCAGTATGCGCCTTCGCCGTCAAATGACTTCGAACAGTAGAAGACGGTCAAATCCTCGTCGGTCATTTGGCCGAATGTCATAAGGGTTTTAACCATTGTTTCAGACAGAGTATTAAAGAAGCGGCGTTGATCGACGGGGTTCCTGGTACTTACGACTTTGGCGCTCGCAGCCAGAACACCGTTCGAGAGTTGATTCCACTTCCTCTTTTGTTTCGGATCAAGCGCAGAGCTATCGATGTTCTTTAAATCTTTTATCAATTCTGTCCCGGATGATATGGCCACGTCCGGATCTTTTTCCCTAATGGCGTCCTTTATCTTGAGGTAATCGGTATAAACCGGGGTCAATCCGGCGACAAAAACCTTGGGAGCGGTCAGTCTTTCTACAATCTCTTCATCGGATTTTTCTTCAGGCTTCTTGTCCGAAGGCGGTTCGTTTCCCATAGAAGCCATCTTTTCCGCGGGGGCCATCATGCTTGTTTTCCCCAGGATCTGCATAGTGCTGTCAATCTTGAAAGCGCCTTTAGTGACAACCCGCTCACCTTCCTTAAGGCCTTTGTCCACTATGTATTGGTCTCCGACGCGGGGTCCGAGAGTAACTTGGCGCAACTCGTATGTAGGTTTCGACGCGCCTGGGACCTCCACATACACAATCGAGCGTTTGCCCGTAATAAGAGGCGCAGTATTAGGAATGAGCAACGGTGGTTTCGAATCGTTGTCATCGGCGTAACCATAAGAAGAGGCAGGTCTCAACTGCATCTTACTATCCGGGCATACGCCCGGAGTGGAACTCGGATCGTCTCTAGGGTGAACCGGGCAGATGTATTTTCCTATCCACTCTGGTTTTACGATTCTGCCCTGATCGTCCAACTCAGCTTCCAATTCCGCGCTGACAAACATCCCGGGTTTTAAGAGATAATCCGGATTTGGCGTTTCAACTCTAACTTTGACCGATCGGGTTTTTGTGTCGAGGGTAGGGTCTATAAATAGAACCTTACCTTTAAATATCCTTCCAGGAACCGCCGGTGTGGTAAATGTGATGTCCTGCCCGTACCTGATCCACGGCAAATCGGTTTCATAGGCGTCCATTTTGACCCACACGTCAGAGAGATCGTTAATGACGAACATCTCGGTCCCTTCCTTCACAAATTGACCCAACAGAGCGTTTTTCTTTGTCACTATTCCACTGATCGGCGCTTTGAGGGTGACGTAAAGCGTAGGTCGCTTTTGAGCCTCGATTTTGTCTATTTG
Organism: Desulfomonilaceae bacterium; assembly: GCA_041662605.1. Classification (NCBI taxonomy): domain Bacteria; kingdom Pseudomonadati; phylum Thermodesulfobacteriota; class Desulfomonilia; order Desulfomonilales; family Desulfomonilaceae; species Desulfomonilaceae bacterium. The sequence goes on along the minus strand of JBAZSD010000013.1, from coordinate 99,228 downwards.
TTCACGATCCAACCCGTACTGTATCAGTTTTTCTTCAGCCCCTTTAATGAGTTCTTTGTCGTTTGGGTCACTCCTGATGGTTTCAAACAGTTCGACCTGACTCTTGATCAGGGTTGGGCTCCATATTTTTACCAGAGGATCGCCTTTGTTAACCTTTTCGCCGGTGAAGGTTATATAGATTTCATCCAGCCTGCCATCTACACGGGAAGTTATGACTGCGACGCGAGTTTCATCCTCGAAAACCATCCCAACCATAGGGATAAGTCTTTTGGCTCTGTCCCTTTTCACTTCGGTGGTCTGAATTTCCGCGAGTTTTTTCGCGTAATCCGACAATGTCACCTTAGACATGTCCCGACTAACCGAAGTGTCAGTTCCGCTGTCTTCGACAGGTATCAGATCCATGTAGCAGATTGGACATTTTCCCGGACCGGACATTCTGATCTGCGGGTGCATGGCGCATGTCCATATTGTGGCCTCATGGTCATGGTCGGATATCTTTTCGATCGACTGGTGAGCTGATGTATCAGATGAGTCCGCTTTGGCCGAGGGTTCAACACCGGGCGGCGGAGGGGTAGGAGCGTTTGAGATATAGTATCCGGCAAGGAAGGCCACCAATATCAGTCCTACCCACAATGCGACTTTTGTCTTTGGGTGCCCGGGTTTCGAATCTATCGTATTCATTGGCGGCCTCCATGGGCTAAGCAAGTCTCGGCGTACGCTAGCGTCGGGGGAAAAACGTTGAAAATCCTACATAGCCAATCTGATGGGCGCTTCCGTATGTTTCAGACGTCCGTCAGCGACTTCTATTATTCTGTGCGCATATTCTGCGTTGCCCCTGCTATGAGTCACCATCACGATGGTCTGGCCTTCGGAATTCAGCTTGATCAGGAGCTTCATGACTTCTTCAGAATTTCTGGAATCAAGGTTTCCGGTAGGTTCATCCGCAAAGAGTATTGGCGGCTCATTAACCACTGCCCGAGCTATCGCGACTCGTTCCTGTTCACCCCCGGAAATCTGGTTTGGAAGCCTGAAAGCTTTATCTTTCAAGCCAACCCGTTCGAGAGCCGACAGCGCAAGACGTTTCTTTTCCTTTTCTGAATGATGGGTAACGGCTAGAGGTAGCTGAACGTTTTCAATTACGTTCAGATATGGCACAAGCTGAAAAGATTGAAAGATGAACCCCATAAACTCACGCCTGAAATCGGCCAGTTTGTTTCGTTTCAAAGAATAGAGATCGATTCCTTCAATTGTTATGGATCCCGTTGTGGGGCTTAATAATCCGCCTAACATGGACAACAAGGTGCTTTTCCCGGATCCCGACTCTCCCATTATCGAAATAAATTCGCATTGTCCTATTGAAAGGTCAATGGAACTTACAGCCGCTACCTTGGCGTCGCCGACTCCAAACTCTTTTCTGACCTGGTTCGCTTCTATATAACTCATTTCCATCTCCTATAAAGTGCGTAACGCTTCACTCGGATCCATGGCCGAAGCCGATCTGGCCGGGTAAAAAGATGCCAGCAGACCGACGACAATCGCCAGAAAAACTGAACCTACAGCCATCGTGTAATCAAACGCCATATGCGGAGCGTGTTCCAGAATTACTGCCAGGATCCCGTAAGTCACCCCCATTCCGACCAAATACCCGAGAAGACCGGCGGAGAATGAGACTACAAGCGCCTCAAGCAGTATTATTTTCATTATGTGGGAACTTCGAAAACCAATGGCGCTAAAAATTCCTATTTCGCGGGTGCGTTCGTTAACGCTTCCCATCATAGTCACGAAGACCACCATGGCCCCGACGAACAAAACAAGCCCAGATATCCCAAGGGAAAGCCTTTGGAAACTGTGCAAAGTGTCCATTCTGCCCTCTACGACCTGCTGCACCGCCGTCACTTTTCCAGTTGGAATCTTGTCCGAGAGTTGTGTGACGATCTCGGAAATAGGGCAGTTCTTGCACAATGCAGCGATCTCGACCATAGAGATCTTTCCTTCTTTTCCAAACGTCTTCTGGGCAACGGGGAGTGACATGAAAACAAGGCTGTCATCCTGTGAACCGGTGGGATCCAGGACACCCGACACCGAAAAATCAGTTCCCTTTATGTTGAGTTTTGATCCAACATTTACACCCAGTTTTTCAGCCGCTTCACGGCCTACGAGGATGTCGGAATCATCCTTTGGGGTTGTTCCATTAATCTTCCACCATTTCTTGAGAGCCAGTTCAGAAGGAAAGTCCACGCCGACTGCAAGGGCTTTATGACCCTCGGTTTCAAGGACATCGAAAACCTTGGGGCTTACCAGTCTTATATTGGCGGCATTCTCTATGGTCTTGATTTTCGCAAGGTCTTCCTGATGGATTTCTTTTTGATCGAAAGACACTCCCCCAAGATCAAGTCCGCCATAGGTCAACGAGAGTCCCTCGGACTTGGGTGTGATGAGGATGTTGGCCCCAAATTCATCCATCTTGTGGAGCATGTCTTCCGCCAGAGTTTGTGTAGTGGATAAGAGCGCCACAACCGCCGCTACACCCACCAGGAGACCGAGAACCAGGAAGCAGACCTTACCTTTACGGCGTCTCAAGTTATTTATCGCTATGTTGTGAAGTTTCATTTTCAGCCCCTTTTATTGAAAGTATTTCGCGCCGACAAGCATATCCTTCTGGCTGATCAGGACCTTGCCGTCTTTCACGGTTCTCCTGAGAGCGGAAGGATTGCATCCACCCGTCACTTCATTTACTTTGACGCTCTTGAATTTCATGCCGCAGTTCATACAAACCATGTTGTCACCCTGTTGCACGTAACCCTTTTGGGCTCTGTAGCAAACTTCACAGGCGTCGAAAGCCACCCTGATAACTCCATCGGAACTCTTTATGACGAAGAAACGGATCGTTTTATTCGGAGAAACCTGGTAGCTGAAATGTCTTGCCCTACCATCCTGAAATTCTGATACGGGAAATGAAAAGAAGCCATTCTGGGGTTGAGCGTTAACCGCAGGAACCGTAAAATTACCTGCAAAAGCATAGTCTGCCGTCATGAGCGGAGTTAAGGCCAGGCCGATTAACAAAAAGGTCATGGACAAAGTCATCATCTTGCTTGAGTTGCTTATTTTTTTCATTCTAGGTACACCTTTCTTTTAAACTTTGTTTTATATTGCGATATTAATTGTTCTGGGAAAGCAGGCGCTTAAGGTCCGTGTCAGAGGCTATCATGCGTGGCCAAAACACTTTCCAGTCATCCTGTCCCGATGTTGCCCGAACTTTTTCACGAACATTTGGATCAAAAATGGTTACATCCGAGTCCTTGAAAAGACCGCCGATCAACTCTATTGCCTTTTGCTGTCTCTCGGCTGGGTCCTGAATGTTTTCAGGGATCTTCTCTTCCAAGAGCTTTCGAATCCCAAGACGTTGGCCCACTACCTGCGTAAATTTTTCCAACGAGCCGAATTGTTCTTTGGCCTTCTGTTTGAACTGCTCTTCATTCATTGGCTGCCGTTCCATTATTTCTTTGATCTCGGTCTCGACTTCCTGCGGCTGGACAACCACCTTCTCCTTGTCTGCTGCCTGCAAAAGAATTTCCTTCCCAACCGTAGAGAAAAAAGTGGAGGAGAAATCGGATGATCTGGGTGAAGTAAGATCAACATCAAGAGGGGTCTTGAGATCGGTCATCAAGATGGGCCTGCCGTTAACGCCGGCTACGACCACATCATTCTTACCGATGGAGGCGGGCCTGAAAAGCCCATCCAGCTTCACAGGATACCCAGCCTTTTCTATCACCTTTTCGATTTGTTCAGGGGATGTTTTCTTGTCATAGTACTGGACCGTAATCTCCCTTCCGGCGAGACTGATGTCCGTTCCCACAACTCCGGGAGCTTTTTCTGTGGCTTCCTTGATAGTGAGCACACATGCGGGACAGGTCATGTTGTTTACTGCAAATCGGGTCGCTACCAGATCGCCAGACAGCATTCGATAAACGAAATACCCGCCGAATGCCGTAACCACGACCACCATGACCGCTGCGGCCAATTTCTTGATTTTTGCCGTGCTTACTTTCTTTTCTTTATCCTCGAGAGTATCGAGGGTAATCTTTTTTACTTGTCTTTCTTCAGACATCTGTTGACTCCTTGTACCGGCTTATTGCTTTGCCTCGGGGAGCCACGACGCGAGCGTCATAGCGCATCCTAGACATATAATACGTGTATAATCAGGGTGTTGTATTTAATGAGCTGAAAACAGACTTATAGAATCAAATACGAAGAGAGCAGTGGAGGATAAAGGTGTGATCTAAAGACGAAATGGCGGACTCTTCCAGAACCGTCTGATGGCAAGTCGTTGAAGTGATCAACGGGTCAACTGGAACATCCAGCAGCGCGTCAGATTTTTCAACGCGATCAGCGCCGAGATTCTCGGATATACCGATTAGTTGCAGATGTTTCAGGCACGAACAATGACCGCAGTTGAGGTTGGTTGTCTTTGTGAATGAGCAATGGTTCTCAACTGGGGCGTGCTTTGCGCAGCAGTTTTGCGGTTGCGCTTTTCTCGCTGCGCAGCACGAGTCGGAGGGAGGTGGTTGGTCAGCATCAGAAAAATCATCTGATGTTGAAGAGGGGGTCCTGGTTTTACAACAACAGGGAATCGCGGAAGAAGGCGACACCGTCATTCCTATGAATGACAGGCAGTAGACAATTACAAGAGCTTTCTTGAGAAGTAACATCTGTCGCCTTAATATATTCTTTACTAAATTAATCTAATTTCACACTAATTAAAGTCAAGCAATTTTCCCATAAACTCACTAAATTTATCGGCCGCGATTCACTCGCATTGTAGATACATACCGTACAAACAATTAAATCCCGCGCCTCCAAATGATTTTTTTGGTAAATTGAATATTGCCTGTTGTGGAAGGCGCCTGATAAGGTGAAGATACAGCACGAAATAATCAAGATTCGGAGTTTGAAAAATGGGTTGCGCTTCTCCCAATCCTTTTCATTGGGAAGACCTTGCCGGCCGTTCGGTCGAAAAAGTCCTGAAACAACCGGGAGTAGGACTTTCCCAGGATGGTCATTCATATGAAGTGAAGTTCCTCAACGCGTTATATCTTGTGGATCCTTTGGGGCGTCGGATAGTTGAGATTAATCCTAACCCCATCAATCCGCTCAGTGAAGAGTTTCAGATTCTGCTGATAAGATATCTTGTGGCGGATTATAGCGGTCCCATAGCGGGAAAAGAAATAAGCGAGAAGGATTTGCAGGGTGGAGTTACTTTCTTTCAGGGGCCTCACGCCCTTCATGTCAGCCCGATAGTAAAAATGTACGGCTCGGGTCCGGACGCGTTTGAAAAGCGGGGCCGAGAATTAGGAGCCGTGCCCTCTGCCCATGGTGACAAGGGCATGACCTTTTTCCCGTTTCCCGAAATTCCCGTCACGTATGTCCTTTGGAAAGAGGATGATGAATTCCCTGCGTCTGCCACCATCTTGTTTGACAAATCTATAGAGAAGTGGCTTAGCTTGGACATGATTTTTTTGGTGGTGTTGGTGGTGACAGAGCGCATCGTGGGGGGCTAATCGACCTCGTTTATCGTTGCCTCCTGCGATTTGGATGATGGTGGGTTTAAAAGCCTGCGCTTATTGCGCCCCCGAAAATCCAACTGCTCCTGTCGAGAACTAGGCTGTTTGGATGGAGATTAAAGCAGCATGGATGAATTCGATGGATGTTGTTCAGGTGAATGCATGGCCTCCCGAGCCCGTCACGCCCAGGAAGGTCGGCGCCTGGAATATTTCACGTTAGGCTGGAACCTTATAGAAGCGATGGTGGCGGTAGCCTCCGGCATAGCGGCAGGTAGTATAGCTCTTCTAGGATTTGGGGCCGATTCCCTTATCGAATGCCTGTCTGGTGGGATATTGCTTTGGCGGCTGCAATTGCACGAGGCCGATGAAAGCAGGGATAGAATTGCCGTGAAGCTGGTTGGCGTCAGTTTTATAATTCTGGCGGCCTATGTTGGCATTGACGCCGCTAAAACGCTGGTATTACGCGAGGAGCCGGAGGTTAGTGTCATAGGTATCGCTCTAGCCTGCGCCTCATTGATCGTGATGCCGCTTCTTGCGAGAGCCAAGCGTCGAGTTGCGGCCCGCTTGCAAAGCCAATCCCTGGTCGCTGACTCCCGGCAGACTGATCTGTGCGCCTACCTCTCCGCTATATTGCTTGGAGGCCTGGTTCTTAACGCTCTTTTTGGCTGGTGGTGGGCTGACCCGATAGCGGGTCTTGTAATGGTTCCAATCATTGCCCGCGAGGGCGTTGAAAGTCTGCGCGGAAATGTGTGCGCTGACTGCCATTGAACTAGCTCACTCGCATTCTCAGGAAGAAATATACTCCTCAATCACAGAAGTTAGATCAACACCGGAATCCTGGACAGAGCCGTGAGTGAAAATCTTTTTGTCTCGAACAATTATTGCGCCTGTAGCAAGCTCCCTGATAGCGGAATTTAACAGCGGTAATTCCCGTATTTCACCTTCATGACGGATTTTTGTGAAAAGCGGATGTGATTCTCTCTTTTCAAGGCCGTCAGAAGGCTGGATATCGGCTTTCCAATTCACCCACAGTTCGTCCCAGTCAGGTCCCTTGATCGGGAAACTGGAATACGAAATCACTGGGCCACGGTCGAGTTCGCTGGTCACGAGATGCGTCATTATCCCCTGTTCAGAAGCGTCTTCGCCTATCAACTGATGGATAACCTCCTGCCATGTTCCTTTCGGTCCCCAAGGCAGGGCAGGGTGTATGTTGACCATATCGAGAGCTTCGAGTTCCGGTTTGCCGATGATCAACATATATCCGGCCATTACGATCAGGTCCGCCGGGCTGAGCATTTCTACAACTCTGACGACTTCTCGTCCGAATTTGTCCCGCCATTCCTGTAAAGACGGAGAAGCTTTTTCGGCTGATGCGCTCTCCGCAAGGCCCTTTTTTCTCAAATCAGGCAGGAATTTTACGTGGGAGAGAGTAGCTACGGGGATGTCAAAACCCGCGGCAAGGTCGAAAAACATCTCTCGTTGCTTGTATTCTTCATTGAATGGACCATCCCCGGTTTCTCGATGACAGAAAACCCAGGATATTTCAGCCGGTAAGTGTTCCTGCGCTATATAATCATGAACGGTCTTCAGCAGGTTTCTTGCGGCGGGATCGCGACCTGTTGAAAACCAGCCTATTTTAAGCGTCATACTGTTTAGCCTCCATGTGCGGATAATGGAAGAAAAGCCTATCGCCTGAGACGGGGATCCAGGGAGTCTCTGATGCCTTCGCCGAGCATGTTGTATCCCATGACGGTAATCAGGATGGCCATACCGGGGAACAGCGACAACCACCACGCTATCTCGATGTTGTCCTTTCCTTCGGTAAGCATGTTACCCCAAGATGGATCAGGAGGCTGAACACCTATCCCCAGAAACGACAGTCCTGATTCAATCAAGACGGCGGACGCTATCCCTAGCGTTGCAGCGACCAGGACAGGGGCCATCGCGTTTGGGAGGATGTGGAGAAAGATGATCCTGGCGTCACTTGCTCCCTGAGCTATTGCAGCCTGAACAAAATCACGCTCGCGGATGCTCAGGAACTCTGCCCTGATCAGCCTGGCCACTCCCATCCAGGATGTCGCTCCAATTACAATCATGATGTTCCATATACTTGGCCCGACAAACGCAATTACAGCGAGGATGAGAAAGAATGACGGAAAGCAAAGCATCACGTCCACAAAGCGCATTACTATCCTGTCCAGGATACCGCTGTAGTATCCTGAGACGGCGCCCAGTAACATTCCAATGAAAGTGGAAATTCCCACAGCCACAAAGCCTACACTTAATGAAACACCCGCTCCGTGTATAATCCGGGATAGGACATCCCGTCCGAGGACATCAGTGCCAAGGACGTGGTTCCACGTTGGAGGGGCCAGGATGTTTGAAGTATCTATTTTTGAAGGAGAATAGGGCGCCAGTTGATTCGCGAAAATCGCGACGCAAAACAATGTGGCGACGATGATCAGACCGATCATCGCCATTTTATTCCTTCGGATTCGTTTTACAAAATCTTCATTTAAAAACATTATCTAATCGTACGTCCGAGCCTGCTATAAATATCTACTAGCGCTTCCCCATAGTTATTAACCGCCGACGCGTATTCTTGGATCAGCCCAGGAATAAAGGAGATCGGCCAGGAGGTTCCCAATCAGGGTCAAAGCGGCCCCGATCACAAGTATTCCCATTATTGTGGGATAATCCCGCATCATCACGGACTGGTAGAAAAGCTGGCCCATACCGGGGATCGCGAAAATCGTCTCAAAGATTACACTGCCACCGATCAAGCCCGGAACAGACAGTCCGAGGATGGTTATTACCGGGAGCAAGGCGTTTCTCAAGGCGTGCTTGAAGATTACAGTCCTTTCATCGAGGCCTTTGGCTCGAGCGGTGGTGATATAATCCTGTCTTATGACTTCCAGCATGTTGGAACGCATGTAACGGCTCATTCCTGCAAGTCCCCCGAACGCTGAAACAAAAACCGGTAATATTAGGTGCCGCCCCACGTCCAATACCTGCCCCGAAAAAGTCAAATGCGAGTAGTTCAGAGAACGCAATCCCGATATTGGAAGCCAGTCGAGCTTGACGCCAAACAGAATCATCAACAGTAAAGCTAACCAGAAAGTTGGTATGGCGAATCCTAAAAAAACAAAAAGCGACGACACTCGATCAAAGAGGGAGTCCTGTTTGACAGCGGACATGACGCCAATCGGAATTGAAACCGATAGAATAAGCGCCAGGGAAAGGACATTAATCATAAGAGTAACTGGAATTCGTTCTGAGATCTTGTTTATGACCAGCCTGTTGTCAGGGGCGAACGACCTCCCAAAGTCCAGTAAGGCCATGCTTTTCAACCACTTAAAATATTGGACCGACCATGGTTGATCCAGCCCGTAGTGGGCTCTGATCCTTTTTACCGCCTCTTCATTCATGTTCGGATTCAGGTCCGTCATTAGGCTGGTAGGATCACCCGGCGCCATTTTCATCACTGCGAAGGAAATAATTGTGATCCCGATCAAAGTCGGGATCATTAGAGCTATTCTTTTAACCAGGAAGTTCATTCAGATTCCGTTACTGTTGGATCGTGTATTTTTGCAGAGCCTTGGGAACGTACCACTTTGGAAAATTGTAACTGATACCGATGGGAGCAGGTTGGATTCCATGAAAACGTGAATTGATGATCGGTAAAGCGTACTGGACAAACAGAAAAGTATAGGGTTGATCTTCCGCTATGATTTCCTGAAACTGGTCGTAATATTTCTTTCGTTCTTCCCGGTTATAGGTTGACGCTCCCAAATCGAGCAACCTGTCAACTTCGGGGTTTTGATAATTGATAAAATTCAGTTCACTTTCGCCGGTTTTCTTTGAATTCCATATATCTATCTGGCTGGGATCAATTCCAATGCCCCACCCCAAAAGACAGGCTTCAAATTTCCGCTTGTTAATGAAATTTTTTAGAAATGCAGCCCATTCTATTACACGAATCTTGACCGTGATCCCGACCTTTTTAAGGTCTCTCTGTATTATTATTGCGGCGTTCTTTCGAAGTTCATTGCCGTGGTTTGTTATTATCGTAAATTCAAACGGTTTACCGTCTTTGTCCAGTATACCATCACCATCGGTATCTTTCCACCCGGCTTCAGCAAGCGTTTGCTTTGCCTTTTCAGGATCATATGGGAATTTCTTAACATTTGGATTGTACCAGTATGTGTCGGGCTTATAAGGGGTGTCGGTCACTGTTCCAAGGCCCAGCAGAACTCCCTCAACTATACTCTCCCTGTTAATCGCCATTGTGAGAGCCTGCCTAACCCGTTTATCCTTGAATTTCCAATCCTGAAGATTGTAACCCAAATATGAGTAGCCAAAACCTAAATACTTGTACCTGTTAAAATTATCCTTAAACCATTGGGTGTCGGTCTGACGGACGTACTGGAGAGGAGTCAATCCCATCTCGTCAATGGAAAGAGCCTTCAATTCGAGGAACATGGTGGCTAGATCCGGTATGACTCTCGTCATAACCCTATTGATGTATGGACGTCCATCAAAATAATCGTGAAAGCTGTCTACCGTGATTTTTTCCCCTGTGACCCAATCTTTGAACTTGTAAGGGCCGGTGCCGATAGGATGTCGTTTCAGAGGACTCTCTGTGATGTCTACGCCTTCGAGCAGGTGGCTGGGTAATATTCCCTGTCCCCAGGATCCCAGGGCAGGCGCGTAGGGATGGTCATAGACGACCTCTACAGTGTGATCATCAAGAACCCGGAATTCCTTTACTTTAAGGAAATCAGTCGAGTAAGCGGTTGGGGTTTTGGGGTCAACATAAACCTTGTAAGTATATTCCACATCCTTGGCGGTGAATGGCTGCCCATCATGCCACTTGACGCCTTTCCTGAGGAAAAAGCGAATTTTCAGTTTATCCTCTGAAACATCCCATTTTTCCGCGAGTTCGCCTACCAGCCTGATGTCCTTGTCATACTTGACAAGACCGTTATAGATCAGACCGTTTATGTCTCCGCTCGCCGAGTCCGAAGCCAGGACCGGCAGGAGTACGGATGCGTCTCCTATACTACCCACTATGAGCATGTCGCCATATGCGGGTTTTGTATCCACTTCGGCGGCCTTTTTTGAGCTGGTTTCTGTCGTGGCGCCTTGTTCAGCCGCGTTATTTTTTTCCGCCTTTTCGTTGCATCCTGCGCAAAAGGCCAACAGAGCTACTATCAGGGACAGGAAACATTTATTAAACGCCATCAGGCTCCTCTACTCTTGGATTTGACTGCGTCGCTAGTCCGACTACCGCGGTGTTTGAGATATGTCAACCGCTCGGTCCATTAATTAAGTTATTATTGTATATAAGGCGACATATCGCAAGCTTGTGACGACAAGCCGCATGAAACCATTGGTAAAAGAGGCTTTTATTTGATAATTTATCGTGGATGACTATAAACTATATGGCGTGACTAGATTCTTGTATCAGGGAGACCAATGAGGTGAAGGATAAAGATTTGACCCCAAAGCAGCGGCGGTGGATGGAAACTTCTCGCAAAATCGGACCCGGAACGATGACACGGACAGAACGGGAGACCCTTGAAAAACTTTACGCTGAAATGCTCCCGGCTGAACAGCAGGAACTTTTCGACTATATTAAAACAAAGTTCGGAAAAGGCGATGACACAGGAACGGAATCCAAAGAAGACCCCATTACCGTGATGGAAAAGATGATATGGTCTGAGCCTTCGACTGGTTTGAAAAATGTTTTGGGTAAGGTCCAAATTGCTAAAAGCCCGTTTGGCAAGTAATCCCGCGTAGGTTTTCAAAATTACGCCAAGATCTGGAGATTTGAATGTTAGATATAGCTTTTATTAGAAATAATCCTGAGATCGTTAAAGATGGAATCCGAAAGAAACGGATGAAGATGGATGTGGATGAACTCCTGAACGTCGATACTGAAATGAGGAGTTTAAAGACCGAAGTTGAAACTCTCAGGGCAGATAGAAACAGGATTTCGAAGGATGTTGCGAAAAGTTCCGGGTCCGAGCGGGAAGAACTGATTTCAAAAATAAAATTTATTAAGGAAAGCCTTGCGGTAAAGGAACCAAAGCTCAAGGCGTTCGAAGAACGTTTCGAGAACCTCATGCTTTTTGTGCCCAATCCACCATCTCCGGAGGTCCCGGAAGGAGATTCCGACGACGACAACGTTGTTGTAAGGACAGTGGGAGAAATTCCTAATTTCGATTTTGTTCCAAAGGACCATCTTGAGCTTGCTGAAAGCCTTGACATTGTAGATATGCCGAGAGCCGTCAAATTCGCCGGCGCTCGAATGTATTTCCTGAAAAATGAAGGGGCTCTCCTTGAATTCGCATTGTTCAAATTCGCCCTTGATCACCTCGTTTCCAAGGGTTTTCATCCGATGATAGTTCCCCAGTTGGTGCGCAGGGAAGCCCTTGTAGGAACCGGGTTTTTCCCATTGGGAGAAGAAGACACATTCTGTGTAACCAAGGATGACCTGTATCTGGTTGGTACCGCTGAGGTCTCGCTCGTGTCATACCATATGGACGAGATATTGAATGAGTCAGAGTTGCCCAAGCGTTACTGCGGATATTCAACGTGTTTCCGGAGGGAAGCTGGTTCCTACGGTAGGGATACGAAAGGCTTTTACAGGCTTCATCAGTTCAATAAGGTAGAACAGGTAGTAATTTGCGCGAATGATCCCGAAGTCTCCAGAAGGGAGCACAGTCTGTTACTCGAGAACGCCGAAGAACTGATGCAGGCGTTGGGTCTACCGTATCGCGTGGCCCTGGCGTGCGGCGCTGAAATAGGCCAGGGACAGGTGCTGAAGCACGAAATAGAAACGTGGATGCCGAGCAGGGGAAAATATTCGGAGACACATTCATGTTCGACGCTTCATGAGTTTCAGGCCCGGCGCCTTAGAATCAGATACCGAGGCTCGGACGGTAAGACCCGGCCCTGCCATACCCTTAACAATACCGCCATAGCGTCTCCCAGAATCATGATTCCTATACTTGAAAATTTTCAAAACGCTGATGGAAGTGTGACGATACCCAAGGTTCTTAGGCCTCTCATGGAAGGGAGGGAAAAGATAGAACCAAAGAACTCTAAATGACACCAGTCGTTGTCTGGACCTAATAATTTGATAAAACTAAGAAAAAACGCGGATCGTAAAGTCAGAAGAGGGGGGCTGTGGATTTTTTCGAATGAAATCGAAGCTCCGTCCGTTAGGGAGCTTGAGCCTGGAGAGATACACGAGCTAGTTGATTTCTCTGGGGAATTTCTGGGAATGGTTTATGTAAACCCCAACAGTCTGATTGCCGCCAGACTCGTTTCCAGGAAACGGAGCGCCATTGATTCTGAATTTGTCATGAACAGGCTCAAGGAAGCCCTTGACCGTAGACAGCCGTTTTGTAGAGAAAGGGAGGCGTATCGAGTCTTCTTTGGAGAGTCGGACCTCTTGCCTGGTCTTATAATCGATCGCTACGGGCCCAATCTTGTGATTCAAAGCTCAACCGCCGGCGTGGACAAGATCCTGGATATGATAGTGGACTTGGCCATGAATTTGTTCTCTGCGAAATCCATAGTTCTGAGAAATGATTTATCGGTCAGGAATCTCGAAGGGATTCCCTTGTACAAACTCCTCAGATATGGATCAGATGTTGACAGGGTCGAATTCGGGTCCGACGGTTTAAATTTTGTCGCTGATTTGCTTGATGGTCAGAAAACTGGATTTTTCCTGGATCAGGAATTCAACAGAAGCGCTTTGAGAAAATATATTCCGGATCGAGCCACTTTACTTGATCTGTACTGTTACTCCGGGGCGTGGGGGTTGCATGGGCTTGCCGGCGGAGCTGGCGCTGTCACTTGTGTTGATTCGTCCCAGCCGGCTCTTGAGCTGGCTATGGAAAACGCTCGTCTCAATAGATACGAGCCCAATGTCAATTTTGTGCGTGAAGAAGTCCTGCGCTTTTTAGGTACTTGTCCAGACCAGTGGGATGTTATTGTACTGGATCCTCCAGCCTTTATAAAGAGTCGTTCCAAGGTTCGTGAAGGTCGGCAGGGTTACATAGACGTAAATCGGAAGGCTCTTGCTCGATTGAAACAGGGAGGAATTTTTGTGACCTGTTCCTGTTCCGGGCATATGGAGTTGACTGATTTCTTGGAAGTCCTAAATGTCTCGGCTCACAGAAGTGGGAAAAACCTGAGGCTACTCGAAATTTTGGGACAGGGGCCGGACCATCCGACTCTTATGGCTATGCCGGAAACAAGATACTTGAAGGTGATTGTGGCGCAAGCGGTATAAATCGCTCCGGTTGGCAGTCGATACGCTTCCACAAGCCCGGGGCTGGGAAATTTAGGCAAATACAGGATGATCGATTCAAATCTTCTCGGCAATCACAACAGCGCAAGCCATACCGTTTGAGTGAGATAAGGAAACACTAAGGTTGCTGATCCCCATGGACTCGGCGATCTTCCCCGCCACGGACGACAGGACAATGGACGGTTTTTGTCTGTCGCCTCCGCGGACTATTATTTGAGCCGGAGTTACCCCTTTGGAAAACCCGGTTCCCAAAGCCTTTGCCATGGCTTCTTTTGCAGCGAATCTCGCCGCAAACGCCTCTTCCGGTTTGGAGCCGGAGCGACAGTAAGATATTTCTTCCGGGCCAAAAACTCTCGTGACAAATCTATTCCCCCACGATTGATCCAGAATTCGTTTTATCCGGGATGCGCTTACAAGGTCAATTCCTATTCCGACTATCACATCTCTACTCTTTCCCGTAAGATGGCGTCCGTAACCCTCGCGACCTGAACAGTTGATCTGACGTCGTGAGCCCTCACAATCGCGGCCCCACGGCAGATGGACATGCATATCGCAGCCATTGTGGCTACATCCCGCTTGGAAGCTTCAGGTTCACCTATGATTGTTCCGATGAACGCTTTCCGGGAGGGCCCCATGAGCAATGGTTTACCCAGTTCCGAGAATTCCTGCAAGCGGTTGATGAGAATCAGGTTTTGGTTAAACGTTTTGCCAAAACCAATCCCAGGATCAAGTATTATTTTTTCAGGGGCGACTCCGATCTTTTCCAGATCGGCTATCCGTTGCTTGAAAAAGGTGACGATGTCTCCGGGAAACGAGTCATAATGGATGTCTGTCTGCATGTTTCGCGGAGCGCCCAGCATATGCATGACAACTAGAAAAGCCCCATTATCCCTGGCTGACTGGGCTAATTCCGGGTCATCGCGAAATCCGGAGACATCGTTAATGATCACGGCCCCAGCTTCAGTAGCCGCGTCAGCTACTGCTTTTCTGCGGGTGTCGATTGATACCACAGCGTCCGGGGCTTGGGAACAGATACCTGAGATGACTGGAATTGTCCTGCGTATTTCCTCATCAACCCCAACCGGTAGGGAGCCTGGACGAGTGGATTCGCCACCGATATCCAGGATATCCGCCCCCTGTTCAAGCATGTCGAGGCCGCTTGCTATTGCCGCATCACGCTCGAAATGAATCCCACCATCTGAAAATGAGTCAGGGGTTGTGTTTATTACACCCATCACCTTTGTGCGA
Organism: Desulfomonilaceae bacterium; assembly: GCA_041662605.1. NCBI lineage: Bacteria > Pseudomonadati > Thermodesulfobacteriota > Desulfomonilia > Desulfomonilales > Desulfomonilaceae > Desulfomonilaceae bacterium. Next base: position 84,093 of record JBAZSD010000013.1, on the reverse strand, counting down.
GATTCGTGGAAGAGTACGTTGGAAAATTTTTGAATCGGAGACAGTCGAGCCTTGGGCATCAAGATTTTGACTCCAATGTGAGGTTTTGGCAGGTTAGAATCAAGAGTGGTCGGGATCCCTTAATTGTCAAAGTCATATGACGCCAGTAAGACGAAACCATTCAACCACCGAAGGGTATTTCCACCATGATCAAATCTCGATCCAATGTGAACGTATACATAGCTGATCGAGATTTACCGTTCGCGCCTGTCTAGACTCAAGCTTTTTCAGGATCAGGCGTAGCCGGGGGATTCTCTAACACAGCCTTGCTTGAAGCTTCAACTGTCGCTTCGGCCGGATTCTGAGGCTCCGTTGGCGGTGGATCGGGAGGACTCTCCAGCTTGGGTAAGTCCTTGCCTTCAATTATAGTTTCTATCTGGGCAGCGTTGAGAGTTTCCCTTTCCAGTAAGGCCTCGGCTATTTTACGGACGGTTTGTTCGTGATCCATAATGATTTTGTGGGCCCGTTCGTAATTGGTGGTCACCAGCCCTCTGATTTCATCATCGATCATTATGGCTGTTCGTTCAGAATAGTCACGATGACGGGTCAACTCCTTACCCAGAAATATCTGTTCTTCCTTCTGACCGAAAGTCAAAGGTCCCAGACTCTCACTCATGCCCCATTCACACACCATCTTTCGCGCCAATTCTGTGGCGCGTGAGATGTCATTTCCAGCGCCGGTGGTCATGTGTTCGAGAAAAATCTCTTCCGCTGCCCGGCCTCCCATGAGCACCGCAATTTGGGCAAGCAGGAAATCCTTTTCGTATGTGTGACGATCATCAAGCGGGAGTTGTTGGGTTACACCGAGCGCCCTGCCTCTTGGTATGATGGTGACCTTGTGTATGGGGTCAGTGCCGGGAATCTTTCTTGCCACAAATGCGTGACCAGCTTCGTGGAAAGCTGTATTACGGCGCTCTTCAAGGCTGATAACGAGACTGCGACGTTCAACCCCCATGAGAACCTTGTCCTTGGCAAATTCGAAATCCGACATGTTGATAAAGTTCTGATCGTGCCTCGCGGCGTTCAGGGCCGCTTCATTTACGAGGTTGGCCAGATCAGCCCCTGAAAAACCAGGTGTTCCCCTGCTGATTGAACGAAGATCAACCTCGTCGCCAAGAGGGGTCTTTTTGGTGTGGACCTTGAGTATTGCCTCACGGCCTCTCAGGTCAGGAGGAGGAACGACAACCTGCCTGTCGAATCGTCCGGGTCTTAATAGCGCAGGATCCAGTACGTCCGGTCTGTTGGTGGCGCTTATCAGAATGACGCCCTCATTCGTTTCAAATCCATCCATTTCAACCAACAACTGGTTGAGGGTTTGTTCCCTTTCATCGTGTCCGCCACCCAGACCAGCGCCTCGATGACGACCTACAGCGTCAATTTCATCTATAAAAATAATACACGGAGCGTTTTTCTTGCCCTGAATAAAAAGATCTCGCACTCTCGAGGCCCCAACCCCAACGAACATTTCAACAAAGTCCGACCCCGAAATCGAGAAAAAAGGAACCCCCGCCTCGCCTGCTACCGCTTTCGCCAGCAACGTCTTGCCCGTTCCAGGGCCACCCATAAGCAGCACGCCTTTGGGAATCTTGCCGCCTAACCGAGTAAACTTTTTCGGATCCTTCAAGAATTCAATTATCTCGGAAAGCTCTTCTTTGGCCTCCTCAATACCGGCCACGTCGGCAAAAGTAAATTTGTTCTGATCCTCGGAAATGAGACGGGCTCGACTTTTCCCAAAGCTCATTGCTTTGCCGCCCCCTGCCTGCATTTGCCGCATGAAAAACACAAAAATGGCTATCAGAAAGATCATCGGCAGCCACGAGATAAGGGCTGTCAAGTACCAAGGATTGTCATCCTCGGGTGTTACCTGTATATCTACTCTGTTCTTCATGAGTGAAGGAATCAGGCCAGGATCCGTAGGGGCAAGGGTCCTGAAGGCTCCACTACCATCCAGGAAGGTCCCCTTGACGTGGTTTCCCTGGAGTATTACGGATTTTATGGCGCCCTGATCGAGATCTTGTCTGAACTGGCTGTATGAAATTTCCTTTTGGGGAGATTTTGTTTGATTAAACAGGTGAAAAAGGAAGATCATCACTAGAAATATGACAAGCCACAACCCCAAATTTTTGTATATGTTGTTCAACAAAAACTCCGATCACAATGTTTATTAACGGTTTTCTTGAACTTATATCACGATTGGATTAGGTAAACAATTAAATCTACTCATATTCTTAAAATGGGTTATCACAGCCTGATTGTCAAGCTTTGGAGCCCATCCACGAAATTGATTCAAATTGCTGGAACAAACCATGACAAAAGAAAAACTTCAACTTAGAATTCGTAACTCGGGAGCCGGATCTCGGAGATTTTCCGAGCAGGCTATACGGGAAGGACGAGTCACTGTTAATGGACAAGTGATTCAAGATCCTGCCTTTCTGGTCGATTCCGGGGCAGACTACATCAAGGTCGACGGCAAGCTACTCAAAAGGATCGATTCTACCCAACTTATCTATGTTTTTAATAAGCCGCGTAATGTCGTTTCCACTATGAAAGATCCTGAGGAGAGGCCTTGCCTGGGTGATGTCACACGTAATATCAAGGATCCCGTGTTTCCTGTCGGCAGGCTCGACTTTGACGCTGAAGGACTCATGATCCTTACCAATGATGGACAACTGGCGCAGGCTCTTACGCACCCTTCAAGAAAAATCCCGAGGACGTATCTTGTGAAAGTTAGGGGCATACCTGACGCAAAGTCCATGGCAATGATAAAAAGAGGCATGCGGCTCGATGACGGCGTGCGCGTAGGTGAGATCAGCGTCACATTCTTACGAAGCCAGGAAACCACATCATGGCTCAAGGTCGTCCTCTACGAGGGAAAAAAGAATGAGATCAAGAGAATATTCTTTCGTATCAATTATCCTGTGAGAAAACTGAGAAGAATAAGTTTTGGTCCTCTAACCTTGGGGAGTCTGGAAACGGGGGCATGGAGACTAGTGACGGCGGATGAACGAAGGAAGTTGATGGAACTGATTGAAAACGAGCCACAACCAAGACGCGAATCGCGCTCTAAATCTGAAACAAGACCAAGATCCTCAAGTAACGTTCCTAAAGGACCAGGCAAAGGCCAGACGCGCCCCAAACGGTAGCGCCAGGTCATAGAACGAAAAATATATCACAACATCTTGGATGATTTATTCCTGCGCCGTAAGACCCTACTATGTTTTATGTGCAATAAAGTGTGTTTGATCAACTTGTCTTGTTGACAATTTGTCAATCGATTCCGTACTCTGTTATCTGGTGAGGCAAGCTAGTCAGGAGGATATTATGCCAGGACGAGTTGCTCGAGTCACGGAGGTAATTGCGGGTTCTCCTACCAGCTTTGATGAAGCGGTTAAGCTGGCTTTTGAGCGCGCAAACAAGACTTTAAGAAACATAACCGGCATGAAAATTGTCGATATGACAGTCATGTGTGAAGCGGGAGAGATTCAGGAATACCGTATTAGGGCTGAGGTTATATTCGTTCTAGAATAGGTATTGCGTCTATTCATACCAATGTCTCGACGCTGCCTCACCAAATCCTCCAGGCAGACTGCGCTTTGGAGCCCTGGAATACGTTCCTACTTTCCATCTCGGAGTTTAGATAAGTCCTTACCCTGATTCTATCGAGCATCCAGGCAGGCGCTACAAGTTCATCCGCGTGGGGGTCGGAAGTCAGTCTGTGGATGACCATCTGCTTCGGCAGGACTTCCAGGACCGCCAAAGTAGCGTCAACAGCCTGTTCCATCGTCATGGGCAAAAATTTCCCAGCTCTGAACATGTCTTCTAAGGGGGTACCAGCGACTACATATAACGGGTGGATCTTTATGCCCTGGATTCCAGAAGCAGCGATCATTCTGGCCGTTAGTGTCATGTCTTCTGTGGATTCACCGGGTAATCCCAAAATTGTGTGAGCGACCACTATGAGACCTGCCTTCAGAGCGCGGTTCGCCGTTTCGAAGAAGACCTCCGGACCATGCCCCCTTCTGATTAGCTTAAGAGTTTTCTCATGAGATGATTGCAGGCCAAGCTCAAGCCAAACGAGTCTTTCTCTGCTCAAATTGGCCAGCAGTTCTAGAACGCTTTCCTGAACGCAATCAGGTCTGGTTCCAATCGCCAGTCCGACAACCTCTTTACGGAGTAGAGCAGAGCTATAAATCCTTTGAAGTAGCTCAGGATCTCCATATGTGTTAGTGAAAGATTGAAAATAGGCTATAAATTTGTTCACCTTGTAACGTCGGGACAAAAACTCGATTCCCTGATCGACTTGCTCCTGAACGGACAAACCACGGTCGAGAGCGTCTGTTCCAGATCCTCTCGAGTTGCAGTATATGCATCCACCGTTGCCGATTGTTCCATCTCTGTTTGGACAACCGAGACCCGCGTCAAGGGAAATCTTTCGGACCGGTTCGGAGAAAAGCTCTTTTAACCATGACGATAGTGATCTATATCTGGAAGTAGTCATGTTGACCTCTTGAAAGCCTAGCTTACAATCAATAATTGTAGTTGTCAGGCTTCCTGAAGAAAATGACAACTTTTCAATCAGAATTTGCTCCGATTGATCAGACGGACAAAGGATCAACACTTATTTTAGGTTTTTTTGTCAGCTTGACGATCTGTGACTGATGTTTCTCAGGACAATGAATGAAAACGGAAATAGCGTTTGTATGCCGGGAATGTGGCGCAAGAACAGTGAAATGGATGGGGCGTTGTCCACAATGTGGACAATGGAATTCAGTTGAGGAGAAAATTTCTCAGATCCCCCCCAAATCAAGGGTGCGAATGGAAGAAAACGACTCCGGGCCCATTTCGATACTCGATATTTCAGATGACAGGAGTCCTCGACTTTCAACAGGAATTGATGAATTGGATAGAGCGCTGGGTGGGGGGCTGGTATACAGGAGCGTAATTCTGGTTGGTGGCGATCCTGGAATCGGGAAGAGCACACTGCTGATGCAGGCTTTGGGCGCAATGTCGACCCGGGGAGAGACGGTCCTTTACGTGTCCGGAGAAGAATCTTTGGAACAGATCAAGATCAGGGCCGACAGACTTGGAATTCATTCCCCTTCATTTCTCGTTGTAGCGGAGAACCGGCTTGAACGGATACTGGAGCTGATAAAGACAACCGGAGCGTCCGTAGTTGTCCTGGATTCAGCTCAGTCAGTGTCGGCCCAAGGAGTTGACTCACATCCGGGGAGTATTAACCAGGTTCGTCATGTCGCCTCCATGTCCATTGAAACAGTTAAGAAGGGCCATGCGGCTTGTTTTCTCGTGGGGCATGTAACTAAGGACGGGGTTTTGGCGGGCCCCAAAGTTCTCGAACATATGGTTGACACGGTATTGTATTTCGAGGGTGACAGAGGTCATCCATACCGTATTCTAAGAGCAGTAAAAAACCGGTTTGGGTCAGTCAGTGAAATTGGGGTGTTCGAGATGACAGACGCCGGATTGAGTCAGGTAGTCAATCCGTCGGAATTCTTCCTGTCCGAACGTCCCGAGGGGGCTTCAGGATCGGTCGTCACATCTTTGGTAGAGGGCTCAAGGCCGATACTGGCGGAAATTCAGGCTCTGGTTTCAGGGCCTACATTGGGATCAGGAAGAAGGACCTGCCTCGGAACGGATCCCCAACGCCTTGCCCTCATGGTGGCGGTGATCGAAAAAAAGCTTGGTCTCATGCTTAACGACCAGGATATTTTCCTCAACGCTGTCGGCGGAGTCAGGGCTACTGAACCTTCCGTGGATCTCGGCGTTGTAGCTGCGGTAATATCTTCATTTTTGGAGCAGGTCATTCCCTTTTCGTCCATGGTTTTCGGAGAAATTGGCCTCTCAGGGGAAGTCAGGCCGGTTGCAAGAGCGGCTTCTCGTATCAACGAAGCGGTGAGATTGGGATATACCAGAATTGTAGGTCCCAAAAGGAATCTGGATCTGTGTACTATGCCGGGAATCGCTTCGTTTGTTCCTGTTTCACACATCAGGGATTTGCCCTCAATACTCTTTGAAGGATGACAACTGCGACATGAATCAGTCCGAAATAGACGCAGGGGCAAAAATCAGATCGTATCGAAAACGCAAAGGGCTCTCGCTGACCAGATTGAGCGAAATCACCGGCATAGCAGCGTCAAATCTGAGTTCTTTAGAGTTGAATAAGACTTCTCCCACACTTCAAACATTGGCGCGAATAGCGGACGCTTTTGACGTAAAAATCAGCGAATTTCTGGATGAGATATTCTACAGAAAGGTTCTGATATGTGATCCGGATGAACTGAGGCCGCTGGGAAAAAGTCGAAATGAAATCATGGAATACAATTTGACTTCCGGAGTTACACTAAACAGACTCGACGCGAAAATGATGGAATTCCTCCCCAATGCTGGTCCGACAAGTGTCCCGGGCGCAAATACCGATCGTTTTGCTTTTGTCCTGTGTGGATCACTGATATTGACGACTGCAGAGGACGAGGCGCGCATAAAGGAAGGGCAGGGGGTATACCTGGCTCCGGATGCGGAGGCTACGCTGAAGAACGCCCGGCCGTCTCTGGCCAAGGTGTTGATTGTCCACACCAAACGTTGATCGATGACTATGGATCTATTTTTTCTTGAAACCGCGAATTTCCAACTGCGCCAGAAACTTCTTTTGGGTTCCTTTGGGCAAATGAATGGTATGTTTTATAACCACACCCGAATGCTTCGCCGGAAATATTGATTTTTCAACAGGAACTTGAGAGTTCAGAAACCATATATTTCGGGGCGTCGTATTCAGCATCTTTGCCACATCTGCAAAGCTGAGATCCTTGACCAGCTTGATCTGCTCCACTGTGTCAAATGGAGAGGAGCCTAAGGGTTTGATCTTGACGCCGTAAAAGTCCCGGTATCTGCTTATAACTCCTAAAGCTATCCATCGTGGGACATATTTCTCTGTCTCAATCGGAAGGGGGTCGTCCCAGTAGCTTGTTACTCCATAGGCGTTGAGCCTTTGCACGACGCGTGTGGGGCCGGCGTTGTAGGAAGCGGCAGTCAGGAACCAGTCATTAAATCCGTTTCTGTCGTCATGGCCGTTTAGGCTGACTCTTTTCACCCTGTTAAGCCATGCTAGATAACGCGCCGCTGAGTGTGTGGACTTTACCAGATCAGCTCGCTCATCTTTCCATGCGTTGATTTCTCGCTTCCAATCGTAGTCGGGGCATCCTCTCGGCCCACACAACGCAGTTGACTTGATGAACTGCCAGTAACCGAAAGCGCCGGCCGACGACAACGCCCGGCCGTTGTAGTTGCTTTCAATAGCGGCAAGATAAAGAAATTCCGGGGGAACATTGTAGCTTTTTAAGATCGGTCCGATCGTGGTTTTTAGAGAATCCGCCCTGGAAAGCCAGTGGAAAACGCGAGATCTTCTGTCCAAAAGCAGGTAATTGATTTCTCTGAGTATTCTCTTGCGAACGTCCGGTCGTCTGATGGGAACGTCCTGAGAGGCAAACTGGAGTCCGTTCTTCTCAATTTGTGGTGGCAAAGTATATCTAAGACCGTCAGTTGACGCTCCGCTGTTCAGTGAAACGGGTCCCGCTAGGCAAACAGCCCCAGAAACAAAAAGAACCAGGCAAGTGATCAGTGTCGCTGAGAGCCAAAATTTCCACGTATGTCTTGTCGGCATGATTTTCACCTGAGAGCAGCGGCGGAATTTCTTAAGACGCGTCTTCATTTTACAACAACTATGACAATATTTTTAGAGTATTGATTCAACAAGTAAAAAAACAGGGTTGTAAACCCTGTTTTTTTGGTGGAGGTTAATAGCTTTTGGGGCTATGCGAATTTCAAAACTGGAGGGCAAAGTCCATGTAAGGGCCTTCTACATTTACATCGGTAAACAGTCTTCCACGATTTCCATCAAGTTTCCATTGCTTATAACCAACCTTGAAACCAGCGTCGACATTTCTACTTATGGGAGGCGCTATGCCGGCGAACATGTCCCAGGTTGAAAGACCGAGGCCATCAAAACTCATCCAGGTGAATCTCGCTTCCAGATAGGGTTTGAACCATGAGAAATAACCGGTATTCGTGGGTTCATAACGGACGTGGGCGCCTATAGCAGGTTGCAGGATCGTTTGAGAAAAATCCGTTGAGGCTCCCTGCTCCTTGGTAACCTTTTGCGTCCATTTGATGATATTTAGATCGGCGTTTGGCCCAAATACGAGATCTCTTCCGAACGACACGTCATAATCGCCACCGACTGTGAATGTCGTGATACCAAGGTCGGACTGAATAGCGTCCCCGCTCTTTAGAGCCATTCCTGCGAAATTGGCGTCAATGGGAATATGACCGGGACCAGCCCATGTCCAGGGAGCGTATTCGAGTCGAAGCGCCACCTTGTCCCAGAGTCGCAGCTTGGAATAGAACTCCCATAGCGTCTTTTCGTCGGGAAGCCGTAAATGTCCGCGGAAGCTCAGAAACGACCCTTCTCCACCTCGGCTCATTGGTTTGGATGCTCCAGTTAATGAACTAAAGAAAGGCCGAATGCCGACTTCGAAGCTGTAACCGCGCTTGGGGCAAAGTATCTCAGCCCGCGCTTGCCCTGCGGCGACATCCCAACTTGATTCGCCTATTCTAGGAAAAGAGCGGGTCGAACCGAAACTGGGACTCTGTGAGTTCGCGTCTGAAACATTCACCTTTACAGGATAGCGATAGGCCGTCCGCTCCCAGGCCAACGCCAAACTAGACAAGCCTAACAACATGATTAGGACCAAAGTTACAAAACAAGGAATTCGATTTCTGCCCCTTGCTACCATAAGCGTACCTCCAGCCGGTGATGAACCGGAGTGTCTAAAACCGTTAATTATGAAAAATCTTTTTAATTCGAGAATGGGCTTTAGTTCTCCCCGGGCCGCACCATTTTTTCCCCTGGGGTTTGAAACTTCGCAAAAGCGAATTTTCAAACTATGCTTATGATGCCTAACCCAAACCAGCCACAAAGTCAAGTAATTTATATATAAAACACAGCATTATTTTAATATATTACAGCTAAACTATAATGTAACTTATTAGCTTTTGGTTGCTGTGTTTTTATTTTGAACAATAATTTGAAACAGATTCTTCATGGTGAATCCACTGGAACCGACGAACGTCACGACTAGCATGCCCATGGCGTCCAAAGATGTTACAAAGAACAGTTAATGATTGATCTAACGAGGACTAGGAGTCTAGTGGTTCCATAGCCTCCACAACCAGTTCAATGACGGATTTAATCTGAACAGGCATTTCATAACGGGCCTGCAAGTCACCAAGTTGTGTGAGACAGTTTTGGCAAGATGTAGTGAGAATTTGCGCCCCGGTTCTTAGAATTTGGTCTCTTTTCAAGACAGCGTGTTCCAAGCGTTTCTTCCCCATGTCAGAATTTTGACTGACGCTGCCTCCGCCACCGCAGCAGATCGAATATTTCCGGTTAGGCCACATTTCCACAAAATTTGAACAGATATATCTCAGGAGTTCTCTGGGTTCATCATAAACCCCAACCTTTCTTCCCACATTGCATGGATCATGATAGGTGACGGCTGTATCGATTGCTCCCTGTTTCAATTTGAGCTTTCCTTGTTTGAAATACCTGTGGGCGAGTTCAACAATCGACAGTACCTCGAAATCGATCTTTTCCCCCAGCCAGTTTTCTGCGTCCTTTCTGAGTATCTTGAATCCGTGGCCACATTCTGTGGAGAGGAGGATTTTCGCTCCCAGTCTTCGAGTCTCGTCAACCATGGCCCTGATCAAGGCGACAGCGTCTTCCTGGTCGCCCAAGTAATAGGGCCAGTTAGTTATGTCAAACACCTTGGATGACAAAGTCCAGTCAGCCTCAACATGAGCGAAAAATTTCAGATAAGCCTGAAACAAGGTGGGATTGGAGGTGTATTCCCTAGGGTTAGGCATATACAGGATTTCGGCCCCTTCAAGGTCGAATGGGACCTCTGAGGCTTTTTCAGAAATTTCCTGCAGTTCTTCTTCGCATTCCTCAGCAATCCACTCCGCTGTTTCCCGAAACTCTTCGCCGTCGATACCAGTATTGTTACCAATTTCTCTAATCTTCTCAATCCCTTCACAGAGACGAGCCGGAGCCTTGCCTTGGCTCCAGGCCAAACCACGGAGTCTTCTGATTATAGTGTCCATGTGGATATCTTTTGGACAGTCGGTGGTGCATCTTGCGCACAGGGTGCATGCCCAGATGAATTCTGAATCCACGATTTCCTGTTCTCGTCCCAGAACGGTTTTCCTGATTATTTTACGAGGATTAATTTCGGGATAACTCTGACTGAGAAAGCATCTGGATATGCACTCTCCGCAGGTCAAACACAAATCAGGGCTCTCAAAAGACATTGAGGGGCTATCCGGCCTGGCATGGTTGGTAGTGTCAGAAATGGTGACGCTGTTCATCTATTTTCTCCAATGGTTGGTCATTTTCTTGCGAAAACCGTCTCTCTGCCTTTAACAAAGCTCATTCTTTTTCGAATGATCTGACAAAATCGTCGACTAGCTTTGACATGCGCTGGGATTCGTTGGCCGCCATCGTTTTGTGAGAAACCAGGGAGTTGTTCCCAAATATGGAATTGAGTCTTGACGCGACTGAGCTAACTCTGGCCTTTGCCCAATCTGTTCCATTATTGGAGCGACAGTTCCCATGATGGCAGCCCAGGATAAGTAATCCTCTGGCTCCAGCAAGAAGTGTCGCCGACAAGATGGATTCGGAAAGACGCCCTGCGCAAGAAACGGGGGAAAATATGACGTTAGGCGGTAAGCTGATCTCGGACAAGGCCCGACCTGCAGACCGATAACACCCAAAAACTACATAGGGTTTGCTTGAAGGCGCGAATCTGAGTTTTTCAAGCATGCATGAAAACCCTTCTTCTGGAAAATTAGTGAGATCCATGGCCGTTCGTGGACACTCCGCAACGCATATTCCGCATTCAAGGCATCTTGAGTCAGCAATACTGACCCTTGATCTGGAAGGTTCCGGCGACAAGGAAATGGCTGAATGGGGGCACAACCTGAGACAGGTAAGACATCTGATACATTGATCCGAAACCGAAACCTTGGCTTCGGAGGGTGATTCAAGAGATAGGGAGGGCCATGACAACGCCTCGGCAGCCGCAGCCGCAGCGGACCAGGAAGTTTCCATAAGATCCACCATTCCCACGGATGGACCCACGCAGTAGACGCCCTTACAAAAGGATTTCCCATTTGAGCAATGAACGCTGTCCTGCAAGAGGAACCCTAGATGATCAGTCTCCCTGATCAGCAACGAACTGAAAAAACCTGGTATTTGAACGGGGATTGGATTACAGGCCATGAACACCTGTTCACTCTCGAGAGTAAAGACAGTTCCTGTTTCAATAACATCTTGAACTGATATCCTGAACTTGGCGTTTGAATCCTTGTCATCGGAAAGCGGTTCAATTAGTGGGAGTATGTTTCCGAACCTAAAAAATTTAACTCCGCCCGATCGTGCCTGGCCGTACAATTTTTCACCAAATAATCCTCTCACAGGAGCATGTCTGAAGATTATTGATGACTCCCCCCCCGCCAGTTTATTGTTGAGAGCCGTTTTGATAGCCTGCATCCCTATGGAGGGATCTGTAATCTCATCATAATCAAGCACGACAGTCACGGATCGACCCGAAACCCGATCAAAGCAATCGGGGGTGAAACGCGTTACGGTGTCAGGCGCTGTTCTGGGGAGAGAATTGAACTCCCCCTCTGTAGCCACGAAAATGGAGTTGAAAACGCATTTATAACCATCTTCAAAAGTGACCAGGAATCCGTTTTGAATGGGCGCGATTTCTACTGGGGCCGAAGCCGATACAGTCCCGGACTGAAAAGTGTTCTCAGAAAGTATCCTCAGGAAGGCGTCAAACTGGGAACTCTCACAGTTGTAAAAAAGACTATCCGCTTTTGGTCCAAAGATTACCTGGGTTACTTGCGCACCTAGCCTGTTTAGCGATGAAGCCACGATAGAAGCTGTAAGGCCATTCCCGACAACCATCGCTGTTTGGGCGATTTCAAGTCCTTGATGATCATTCGTTAAAAAATTCTGATTACTCATAATTACCTCAATTTGCCTTTTTCATATCGGCAATTATGGCAGAGGCGACTTTGCCTGCGCTTATGGAAACGTCCGAGATAGACCCCGGTCCTGAACAACATCCAGCCAGGTAGACTCCTGGCACTGCGCTTCTGGCCGTGTCTAAGTCCGACTGAGTCTGAAAGAAACCGAACTCATTTAACGGGACCTTCGTCAAGGACGAAATCATGGTTGCTGAAGCAGGTGGACGTTGGCCAACGGAAAGCGCTATCTGATCAAAACGCTCTACAATGTTTCTTCCGTCAATTTCGGTGATTATCTGCAATCCGCCTTCTTTGAGAGGCAAAATTTCACCCGGAACACCCTGAACAAATCGTATTCCTTTTTCGAGCGCCTCGTCTAACAGGGTAGGAGCTGTTTTCCCAGCAAGCTGAAGGTCGATGTAGAAGACGGTAATCCTGGCTTTGGGGAGCTTGTGGGCCAGCTTGAGGGCAGCCCTGATCGCCGCCCCACAACAGTACTGCGAACAGTAGTCGGCCCCAATGGTTTTGTCGCGGGAACCTACGCACTGGAAAAAAGCAAAGTCCAGTTCAGCCTCTTCATTTGGAAAAGACTTCTCAGGATGGTTGGATCGAAGGGCTCTGTTGAGATCAGCCAGTGTAATCACCCCGTCGATCCGGCCGTAGCCCCAGAAGCCCTTGTCTACTGGATCAAACGTCTCGAAACCGCACGCGATAACCATTGCCGACCCATTAATAACCTTTTCGGCTCCGGATATCCTATTTCGGACTTTTACGCCTTGAATCCCGTATTCGGAATTAATGACCTCCAACAATTCATGTGCCGTCAGAATTTCACTTTTCGAGGATGACGCCACTGCGTCTTCATAGTCGTAAACCATGCAGCATTCGCAATTCTTGCACTCATCTGTGGCCATGCAAGCCCACTCCTTGACATGGCCGCCCAACCTGTCGGATTTCTCTATTAGGGAGAACGCCAAGTTATTTTGGGAAAGTAACCGGGCCACGGCGAGTCCGGCTATCCCGCCTCCGACTATTATCACCCGCATCTCTTCGCTTCCAGACATGACCAATAGTGAAACCTCTCAACCCAAATTTGGGAAGCCCTATTTGGAGGGCGTAGCGCTTTGACCAAGAAATGATACACGACGGCTTAATGAAAACGTATACGTCATAGTAATCTTGATTCTGGGCAAAGTGAATTTGCCCATACTAAATCAAACCTGAAAATTTATTACCATTGTGACCCTTGAAAAACAGAGGGACTGGAAGGACTAGGTCTTGAAATGGATAGGTCCATCGAGGAGTTAAGATCCTCGAGCGCCTGCTTTGGCCTGTTAAGGTTTGCAAGAGCGATGGCTCTGTTGTTTATGGCCGTGACAAAATTCGGCGCGAGCCCTATCGCTTTGTTATAATCCTGCAGGGCGTTTTCATAATCTCCCACGGTAGACAATATGTCCGCTCTCAATTTGTATAACTCAGCGTTTGATGGCGCTAGGCGAATAGCGCTATTAGCGTCCTCAAGGGCTTTTGAAGTCTGTCCAGTCGCAAGGAACGCGCGGGCCCGACGGCCCAAAGCTGAAGGCGCCGTGGGCGCTAACTCCAGAGCGGCCGTGAAATCCGCTATGGCTTCTGAAGGCCTGCCATTTTCCAAAAATATCGAACCTCTTCTCAGGTAGAACTGACTTTTGGTAGGATCAAGCGATATGGCCTTGGTCAATTCCTTTATTGCCGATGACCTTTTTTCCAGTCCGGCAAGGGCAACCGCCTTGTAATATGTAAGGACAGGATCCGAGGCAGCGTCGCTCGATCGGGACACCAAATTCAGCGCATCCTGGAATTTCCCCTGTTCCAGCATCAGATGAATATTCGAGTAATCGGGTGAGGCCACTTGACTCATGGCAGGGTCACAAAGAAAGACAAGCGCGTAGAATGAGAATATAAAGAGAATCAAATCGTTTAGTCCTGCTCTTCGCATATAATATTTTCCTGTGGGATCTCCAAGTGTTTGTCGCCGGATTATAGCCGGATATTTCGCGTTAATCAAATGTCAGAGCGGACCTTGACTTGTCAAAAGCTCTAATGTTACGAAGAACAGATAACTCGATTCTGCATTTATTCATACAAAGAGGGTCGGGGATCAATCAAGTTCAGGAAGGCTCCGTCAATGCTCACGTTTCAAGAATTAATTTTCGCTTTGGAAAGGTTTTGGGCGGATCACGGTTGTGTCATACAGCAACCCTACGATGTAGAGAAGGGCGCAGGTACTATGAACCCTGCGACTTTCCTCAGAGTTCTTGGACCTGAGCCCTGGAATGTGGCCTATGTAGAACCATCCAGGCGGCCTACCGACGGCAGATATGGAGAAAATCCAAATAGACTCCAGAGTTATTATCAGTATCAGGTTATTCTCAAGCCTTCCCCTCTTGAAGTTCAGGATCTTTACATACAATCGTTGGCTTCAATAGGAATTGATCCATTATGCCACGACATCAGATTTGTAGAAGACGACTGGGAGTCCCCTACACTCGGCGCCTGGGGCGTGGGCTGGGAGATATGGCTTGACGGTATGGAAATAACCCAATTTACGTACTTCCAGCAGGCGGGAGGTTTCGACTTAAAGCCAGTCTCCGTAGAACTGACCTACGGACTTGAACGAATATGTATGTTTCTGCAAGGAGCGGAAAGCGTATACGATCTTAAATGGACCGAAAAAATCACTTATGGGGATGTTCACCACAGGTCGGAAGTGGAGGGATCTTTCTATAACTTTGAGAGGTCCGACTCAGCCATGCTGATCAAGCTCTTTTCAATGTATGAAGCTGAAGCTGAGGCTTTGCTCGACAGTGACGAACCATTGGCTTTGCCTGGTTACGATTACTGTTTGAAATGTTCCCATGTTTTCAATCTACTTGACGCCCGAGGCGCAATCAGCGTGGCGGAGAGAACATCTTACATTCATAGAGTCCGAAATCTGGCGAAAAAAGCGGCCCAGGCTTTTTTGACCCAACGCGAATCCATGGGATTTCCATTACTGAGGCACGTGAACGATTAATTTCTTAGGGGATGAAGGGCGGATAGATGAAAGGCGAATTTTTACTTGAAATAGGAATAGAAGAGATTCCGGCCGGATACATAAAGCCGGCGCTCAAATCTCTGGCCGATTTATTGTCACGTGTTCTGGAGAACTCCAAGATCACCTATGGGCTGATTGAGACCTTCGCCACTCCCCGTCGCCTTATCGTAAGAATCTCAGAACTGGCGGACTCGTCCGATTCGCGAATCTACGAGAAAACAGGTCCACCGCTGTCTTCAGCGTATGATGACTCGGGTAAACCTACAAAGGCCGCTGAAGGTTTTGCGCGGAGCCAGAGCATTGGGGTAGAAGACCTGATAACAATCCAAACTCCCAAAGGGTCGGTTGTGGGAGTGAGGAAGACCGAACAGGGAAAACCGACGAGCGAGATTCTGTCTCTGGCGCTTCCAGAACTCTTTGAAAAGGTTTACTTTCCCAAGACAATGCGTTGGATGGATCTGGAAGTAAGATTTGTTCGTCCGGTTCACTGGATTGTAGCGATCCTCAATGGAAAGGTAACACCGTTTACTTTTGGAAATATCTCCAGCGGAAATCAAAGTTTTGGCCATAGGTTCGTTCACCCCCAAGCGTTTTCTGTCTCATCTTTCGATCAATTACGAGAGCGCCTTGCCGAACAGGGAATAGAGATAGATTTTGAAAAACGCTTGGGTATTATAAGAGACAAAGTAAAACAGATGGCCCAAAATGAAGGTTTGAGACCTTTCGAGGATGAAGCTCTGCTGGACGAGGTTTCTTTCCTGGTTGAGAGCCCTCATCCAATCGAAGGTTCTTTTTCCGAAGAGTTTCTGGAACTGCCTGCCTCGATTCTGATTACCTGTATGAAAAAACACCAGCGATATTTCTGTCTTCAGGACGCGCAAGGTCGAATCAGAAACAGGTTTATCGCTATCAATAATACACCGGTAAAAGACGAGGAGGTTTCTAGAAGAGGTCATCAACGGGTTCTAAAAGCAAGATTGGAGGACGCAAGGTTTTATTTTAGGGAGGATAGAAAACAGCCTCTTTTGGGTCGCCTGGACTCTCTAAAGGGAGTGGTCTTTCACTCCAAACTTGGGACCGCGTTCGAAAAAGTGGAAAGATTCTCTTATCTGGCTCGTAAGTTGGCCCAGATATGGGCCCCGGAAAAAATATCGCAAGTTGAACGAACAGCGCTCTTATGCAAATGCGATCTTGAGACAGGAATTGTTTATGAATTTCCTGAACTTCAAGGAATCATCGGAAGCTATTACGCGAGACTCGATGGCGAATCTGATGAGGTCGCTACCGCCATTAGGGAGCATTACTTGCCGACGCGCTCCGGTGATGATTTACCTGAAGGAGTCCTGGGAGCGATTGTGTCAATTTCCGACCGGATGGACACCATCTGTGGATGTTTTTCTGTTGGACTAATACCTTCGGGGGCCGCGGATCCCTATGCGTTGAGAAGACACGCTCTTTCGATAATTCAGATTCTGATAGGTCATGAATGGAAGATGGATCTACCATGGTTGATTGATCAGTCTGTCAGCCTTGTGGAATCGAAGCGAACCCGACCTAGAGGGGATGTCGTATTGGAAATCCTGGACTTCTTTAAAGCCAGATTCGTAAATTTTCACGCCGGAGATTTTGGGCTCGATGTTGTTGAAGCGGTGGTCAGAGCCGATTTCCAGGACATAGTAGATGCCAGGCGGCGCCTGGAAGCCCTTGCCGAATGGAGGAAGAAGCGAGATTTTGACTCCATTCTGACAGGCGTCAAAAGGGTTGTGAATATTTTGAAGGACCAAGAACCAGGAGCGTTGATGCCTGAACTCCTCGAAGCGCCATCTGAAATAAGTCTTTATGAGAAACTGTGTTCGGTGGAAGAAAAGTGCGCAAGTTCTTTTGAAAAAAGAGATTACTGGTCCGCGCTGGAGACAATGACAGGACTCAAAGACCCAATAGACACTTTTTTTGATTCTGTCCTGGTCATGGCTGAGGACCCGGGTATCAGACGAAACAGGCTGGCCCTGTTGCGTCAGATTTCAAGATTGTTCAGCCAGATAGCCGATTTTTCATTTATAGGTTCGACTGCCGATACAAACTGATTTACCCTTTGCTACTGTAGGACTAAACTGCGCCCTCCAGCTTTACGTAGCTGTAATCAACCCAACCGGCTTTGCCGGAGGGCGTGATGATCCTGAACCAGACTTTGTCTCCTGCCACTTTTTTCTCTGTGACCTTAATAACTTGTCCTGACATGAGTTTATCAACAATCTGAGCGTCTTCGCTGGGCTGTTTCCTAACCCTGAGGTTGTCCGCGATAGCCTTGGCCTTGCGGGTCAATCTCATCGAAGATGAGTCCGTCGGGTGGTCATTATTCTTTTGGGAGTCCGGGACTGACGTGGAAGCGGACGAAGCCTTGGCTTCCTGAGCAAAAGCGTTTTGGAGCGAAGCGGATTTAATAGTGTTTGCTTTTTGCGGAGCCGATTCTTTCGGAACGGGCTCATTATGTCGCAACCTGAGGTCACTGGTGAGTTTGTTGGTTCTCATTTGAGTCAACTGGTCTTTCCCAAACACCTTTAGAGCCTTGAAATTAAGCTCCACATCTCTTCCCAGCTTTTCAACTATTCTTTTTGTTTCGTCTATCGAATGGCCCTGCTCCTCTACCTTGGTATAGAGAGCCTTAATCTTGGAGTTGTCCCTGGTTTCCTTTATCGACACCCAGAGGAAGTGGGTTTGGGCCAGAGCGGTGACCAGAACCACGCCTCCGATGATCCACGAAAGATAGCGAAACGGGAAAAGCAGTCTATCTTCATCTTCAATGAGAAAAGATGAAGCAAGTTTCTTTTTGATCCACATTCGCCAAAGCACGACCAAGCTTACAATGCAAGCTACCTGTAGTATCGAGAATATGATTTGTAGCGCCATATTAAGCACCTCTAGTATATTAATGACTGGAATTATCACTAGAAAGAGATAAATGCAATGATATTTAATAAATTATATTATATTATATTCATAATATATTGTTTTAGTAGATTAATTTTATTAACTTTGTGTTAAGGCCGAATTGGCCACAAAAATATATTTAGTCGAGACATGGTACAATAATTGCTTGATATACAGGCATAAAGAAGAAACTAAACCATACCTTTTCAAGCCCTCCGCGAGGGCTTTTTTTTTGCTTCGACTCTAATAAGTCGATTGTATTGAACAAATGTTGGGACCGCGCAAAGAGGTTTGGGAGATGTTCGAATTTTGTTGATCTCTCCAACTGGGAAATATTTTTACAGTTGGCTGTCTGTACGGAGAGAAATTTCACCACCGCAGGTTATACTGGAGCGTTACCCGCACAGTTGGGAAAAGGGTCTTGACTTAGTGTTCAACATCTGATTGAATCAGCCTTTTAGAAAAATGATCGAAGGTTGGTGATTGAACAGTGAAACGGACATTTCAACCTAGCAATCTGTCTCGAAAAAGGACTCACGGTTTCAGAGTTCGTATGAGCACAAAGAATGGACGTATTGTCCTCCAGAGGAGGCGAGCCAAAGGACGCAAAAGGCTTACCGTCTAGTTCTTGCGATCTTAAGCTCACCAAATTAGACCGAATACGCCGATCTGAGGATTACCGAGAAATTATGATGAAGGGGCGAAAGATTAGAACGCCCCATTTTGTTATCCGGTGGCGCGTAAATACACTCGGTATTCCAAGATTGGGGATTTCTGTGAGCAAGAAGGTCGGAAACTCTTGCGCTCGGAACAGGGTGAAAAGAAGACTGAGGGAATATTTCAGGCACAACAGGCACAAGCTGTCTGGTTGTATGGACTTGGTTATAGTTGCGGCTCAGGGGTCATCCGATCTAGATACGCGAAAGATCTTTGAAGAACTTGACAGAGCCGTAGAGCAAGGTTTTTTGTAGTGACCCGAAAATTTTTGATTGCACTCATAAGATCTTATCAAATTTTTTTATCCCCGATATTTCCTTCATCGTGTCGTTTCATCCCCACATGCTCCGAATATGCTTTGGAGGCCATCGAATCCCATGGGCCGCTGAGAGGAACCTACTTGGCTTTAAGAAGGTTTCTGCGGTGTCGGCCATTTGGACCAAAAGGCTTTGACCCGGTTCCTTGAGGACTCAACCGATAGTGCGTAACTATGTACCGTTCGTGGAACATTTAAGGCGGGATATCCAATAATGGATCGAAATTTACTGCTGGCCATTGTTTTGTCGGTGTTGATAATCGTAGGTTTTCAATATTTCTTTAATGCTTTTGCGCCACCTACTCCCGTCAACGCGCCTTCAACAGTTGAACTTACAAAAAAAACGGAAACCCCTGCTAAAAAGGCATCTGAGGAACCAAAGGTCTTAAAGGAACAGGGTAAAACCGCTCCTGAACTGTCCTCGACGTCAACCGCAGAGTCGGTGGATCAAAATGTTCCTGGCGTTCAAGCCAAAGAATCGCTCATAAAGATTGAGACACCGAAGTATGAAGCCGTCCTAACCAATATTGGCGGCAAAATAATCTCTTTCAAGCTAAAGGATTACACAGCCAATCTTGGTAGTCCAGAGTTGGTTAATCTTTTCCCACCAGAGGGACCGGACACATCTGAGCCAACCATAAGACTTACCCGGTCGAACGAAGTTTTCTCGGACGCCAAGCTAGTTTACACCTCCGACATGAAAGACTTATCGGTGGAACTCGACAAAGCGTCCCCGGAAAAATCGGTTGTCTTCCGAGGGGTTTCATCAAGTGGCCTCGTCCTATCCAAAAAATTCACATTCCATGCTGACAACTATTTAATTGATCTGTCCTATGTCCTGGAGAACAAATCCAATGAAGACAGAGATTATCTCGTCACTCTGCCATTGAGAAAATATTTCTCCGATGATTCGAAACAATTCAGTTGGAATAGTGTGGAAGTTCTACTTGATGGGTCTCTCAAGGACTACTATTTCAAGGACGTCAAGGGCGAGGAAGAACTTTCAGGGCATGTGGAATGGGCCGGTCTTGGAGAAGTTTATTTTTTCAAGGCCTTGACTTTTCCCCGGCAGCCTGCGGCCAAGGTTACATTTTTAAAACCGACCAAAGAAGGAGTCGCAGAAATACTAGTTAGATGCGGCTCAATTAATATCCCATCGGGGGGAAAGTCCACTGAGACGCAGGTAGGCCTTTATCTGGGGCCAAAAGAGGCGGACGCCCTTCAAACGGCCGGCGCCAATCTTGGTAGGGCCTTAGTGTACAGCAACTATCAAATCTTGAATGTTATGTCCGAGTACCTGATGAAATTCCTGAGATTTTGCAATTCAGGCTTCACTGTTTTGGGTTTCAAGGTTCCGGGTACGGGGAATTATGGCATTGACATAATAATTTTGACGTTACTGATAAAAATTCTTTTTATCCCTCTAACTCACAAAAGCATGAAGTCTATGAAGAGAATGCAGGATTTGCAGCCTCACATAGCGAAACTAAAGGAGAAATATAAGGACGACAAGTCTGCGCTCAATAAGGCCACCATGGAGTTGTTCAGGGACAACAAGGTGAATCCTCTCGGCAGTTGTTGGCCGATGTTTTTGCAGATTCCCGTTTTTATAGCTCTTTATCAAGCCCTTTCTTACGCTATTGAACTACGGCACGCGGCTTTTCTGTGCATTCCTTCCATCTACCTGTGCATCCAGGATCTGTCGGCTCCGGATCCTTACTATGTCACACCTATTCTAATGGGTGGGACGATGGTTCTACAGCAGTGGATGACTCCGTCGGCAGGGGATCCTATGCAGAAAAAAATGATGCTGTTGATGCCGGTGGTTTTCACTTATATGTTTTTGAGTTTTCCATCGGGTTTGGTCCTTTATTGGTTGGTCAGCAATATTCTTTCTATCGGACAACAATTGCTCACAAATAGACTAACCGCTAGAACAGGAATTTAAGTATGAGTTATATGGAATTTACCGGGAAGACTGTCAAGGACGCTATTGCAAAGGCATGCGAAGAGTTGAACGCTGAGGAAGCTCTTCTTGAAATAGAAGTGGTAGAAGAAAGCGCGAGGGGCTTTCTGGGGTTGGTAGGCCATCGGAACGCAAGAGTCAGAGTGCGTAAACGAGAAGTAGTCAAACAGGTGATGGAAGTATTACCCTCCGAATCTAAGGACACGATGCCTGTGTCTTTAATTGAATCAGAATCGACGAAACCATCTTTGCGGCGACCGCCGGTCGTTCCTCTGGAACAGGGTGATTCCTCTTTAGTTGATGAACAGGATCCTGAGAAGTTAAAAATTGCGTCGCAGGCTAAAGAGTTGCTTGAAGGCATTCTGGTCCGGATTCCAGTAGAAGCTACGGTCGCTGGTTCCTTTTCGAATGGTTCTATAAAGCTGGAGATTGATGGAGACAAGAGTGGTTTGCTCATCGGCAAACGAGGCCAGACTCTTGACGCTCTTCAGTATATAATCAACAAGGCGGTAAACAGAGAGGCCCCCCTTGAAGATAAGATCGAAGTCATAGTCGATACCGAAGACTATAGACAAAGGAAATATGAAAATCTCCGCGAGATGGCTCTCAGGATGAGTCAAAAGGCCAAGAAGTCTCTCAAACCGGTAGCCCTCAATCCTATGCCTGCAAACGAACGCAGGATTATTCACCTTATTCTTGCGGAGGATCGAGAAGTCTATACCAAGAGCTATGGGGAAGGACCGTTAAGAAGAATTATCGTTTATCCCCGAAAAGCGATGGCCAATAAGAGACGACGCCGATAGTGGCTTCTTTTCATAATGGCTGCGTACTCCATTGTTGAATCCTTCACTTTATCAACCTCCTTGTAATGCCGGTGTGGGTTGCGCTGGACAACGTTGTCTGCTATGAAAACCGTTGAATGAAGTCTTGGGCCAGAGGAATCCGGTATCGTTTCACCTATGACCAGTCACCGTACCAATCTCTGTTTAGCAATCGTGATTCTTTTTTCCGTAATGTACTGTCTCAGTGAAGGTTTTTGCGCCGATCAGACCGTCGCAAAGCCTGAAGATATTCCCAACCTTCTTTTTAACCGTGGAAAAAACCTGTCAGCGTTCAAGGCGTCCATGAATGTAACTACAATGAATGAGGTCGACAAATCCAGGCAGGATATCAGGGGTTTTCTACTCTATCGAAGACCCAGTGATTTTCGGTTTCAGGGGCTA
Source organism: Desulfomonilaceae bacterium (assembly GCA_041662605.1). Taxonomy (NCBI): domain Bacteria; kingdom Pseudomonadati; phylum Thermodesulfobacteriota; class Desulfomonilia; order Desulfomonilales; family Desulfomonilaceae; species Desulfomonilaceae bacterium. The sequence goes on along the minus strand of JBAZSD010000013.1, from coordinate 61,726 downwards.
GGCCCCGGGGGAGCGACGCTTTTTGAACTTGTTATCAAATCCAACATGTTCGAACTCTATATTCCTCAAGAAAGCAAAATTATCAAAGGTGACAGGCCATGTTTCTCTCGAAAGTTTCCGGATGTAGCGGAAATAGAGGGGCTCATCCCTATGGTTTTGCTCCAATGGCGAGATGTTCGTTTTGACCGTGTTCTTTCAAGAGACGCGGAGAAGATGGTCATTAGGATAACATTCCAGGGCAGGGTGTGGGGAGCTACATTGGATAGCCGCAACTACAACCTGACGCGCTTGGTAAGAATCAATCCACAAGGTGACATCGATCTGACCGCCGACTTCGGAGATTTCAGCCAGGGCGACAATGGCTGGCTTCCTCGAAAGTTTGAGGTTGCTTCTCCATTGGGAGGTTGGCGCACAGTGGCTAAAATATCCAAGATTGAACCAAACCCGTTTCTAGTTGAAAAAAATTTTCAAATAGACCCTACGTTTTCAGTAAAGACAGAGACCTGCCGGTAATCTTTACAGATTCTTTGTCAAATGATTCGCTTTTTCTACAATTTGTTGATTCACGCGATCGGCGCTCCAATCCTATGCGCCTACTATGCGCCCAAAATTGTCTTTTCCGGCAAATACCGGAAATCACTGTCCGGAAAACTGGGAAGGCTCCCTGAAACATTCCCGAAATCCGTGCTTAAATCTCCTGTTGTATGGTTTCACGCTGTGTCAGTGGGTGAAACAGTAGCATTGGGTCCCGTTGTTCGGGAATTCAGGAAACTGGCTCCCGAGTGTTTTATGATCGTCTCAACAGGGACTGAAACCGGCCAGGAGATGGCAAGGACAAGCATAACTCAAGCTGACTCGTTTATATATATGCCAATAGACTCCCCTATGTGTCTAAATCCCGTGATTGAGAGAATAAAACCGGATCTTTTTGTCCTTATGGAAACCGAAATCTGGCCGAATATGCTATATGCTCTCAAGCGATCAGGAGCTGTAATCGCTCTTGCTAACGGAAGGATTTCGGATCGTTCATTCCCTCGCTATATGAAAATCCAACCTCTAGTCTCTAGGATTTTGGAAAAAGTTGACTCTTTCTTAATGGTTTCCGAAGCGGACAGAAACAAAATAGTCAAAATGGGGGCCAAGTCGGATCGGGTTAAGGTTGTCGGGAATACTAAATTCGACGCTGCTCTTAAGGATATTTCAGATTCGGTGTTAATAGAAGCGCGAAATGTCCTCGATTTAAGTCCGGATCACAAGGTTTTTATGGCTGGTAGCACCCATCCGGGGGAACATGAACTGGTCATGGACTGTTTCAAGGATCTTCTCAATAACTTTCCCGATCTTATCTTGATCATTGCTCCACGCCACATTGAAACCGTTCCTGGGATCTTATCGGCGATTGAGGACCGAAATCTTCCGTCTCCTTTCCTGAGAAGTTCACGTGATTCCGGACATCAGCGTGGCTCCAGAAACATTATCATATTGGACACGACCGGGGAGTTGTTCAAATTCTACTCAGTAGCGGACGTAGTTTTTGTGGGAGGGTCATTAGTAAAAAGAGGCGGTCAGAACATTCTGGAACCAGCCGCATGGGGAAAAAAGCTGTGCTTTGGGCCTTCAATGGAGGATTTTAGAGACGCCAGGGATCTACTGGTCAGTGTGGAGGCGGCGACGGAGGTTTGGGATTCCGAAGATCTCTCACATGTGGTTCGTGAAGCGCTCAAAGATTTTGAACGTTCCAAACGTCTGGGATATCGAGGGCGTCATGAGTTGACCAAACATGCCGGGAGCGCGTCAATTACAGCGGAACTGCTTTTTGATCTTATTAATCTTCCTCGAAAGGACTGACATCGCCTTTGCCTACACGCAGTACCTTTGGGGGATCATCAAGAAGACTCACTACAGTAGACGGTTCGGGTAGGAAAATGCCGCCATCTATCACCAAATCCACCTGCCCTCTATAAATTCTTTCAATCTCACGGGGGTCATCAAGTAAATGGTCATTAGGTAGCCTCACGGAGGAACTCAGAATCGGGTTTCCCAGTTCTTCCAGTAAAGCCTGGCAGATTCTGTTGTCCGGGATGCGTATTCCCACCTCATGTTTTTTTGTGAGGACAATTCTTGGGACAAGTCTGGTGGCTTTGAGAATAAACGTGTAGGCGCCGGGAAGCCTGCGCTTAAGCAACTTGAAGTCATTGTCGGTAACTTGGGCGTAAAGGGAAATAGCCTTGAAATCCGAAAAGACAAACGAGAGATGCCTTTTGTTGTCGAACTTCTTAATTCGACGTACACGCTCCAGCGCCTTTTTGCTTGCGATGTCACAACCTAGACCGTAAACGGTATCGGTTGGATATACAATTACCCCATCCTTACGAAGAACATCTACTACCCTGGTAATATGTCTTGGCTGAGGGTTGACTGGATTTATCTGTAATATCATTTAATGTTCGCCTGGATAAATTACTTTACCTTCTACAAGAATGTCAGGCCCGACTTTGAGCGATCTCATTTCGACCAGGCGAGGGGCTTCCTCAAGTCTGTTTATTCCCGTCCCTGAGACTCCAGTAGGCGCCGATTTTCCACCAATTATCATGGGGGCGTAGAAGAACATGCATCGATCCACTATTTTGGCTTCAAGAGCCCCCCACGCCAATCCTGCTCCGCCTTCGATCAAGAGTGAAGTAATCCCCATCTTATACAGATTTGCTAAAAGATCTTTCAAATCGACCCTATCGGCGCCAGTCGTCTGGATTACCTTAGCGCCCTTTTTTTCCAACCTGGACTTCAGACGGGAAGGTGGGTTGCTTCTTGTAGCAATAATTACCCCAGCCTGAGACGTCTGGTTAAAAATGTTCGCATCAAGGGGTGTCCTTAAGTTTGAATCAGCCACAATCCTGATTGGGTCGCGTCCCTGTCGTTCCTTCAATCGCGTTGTAAGTGAGGGATTGTCGATAAGCACGGTTTCAATGCCGACCATGATCGCGCAAACGCGGTCTCTTAGCCTGTGGGCTTTCATTCTGGACTGCTCCGACGTTATCCATCGGGAATGCCCAGTACGGGTTGCTATACGACCGTCCAGGCTCATAGCCAATTTCAGATAAACAAATGGCCTTTTGAGTGTAACATTTGCGAGGTATACCTCATTAAGAGCCCTACAACGGTTTTCCAGGACTTGTCCCACGACTTCGATTCCTGCCCTACGTAAAAATTCAGCCCCGCCACCAATTACTGATGGGTTGGGGTCGCCAATTCCATAATATACCCTTTTGACCCCTGCCGCCATAATCGCCTGAGTACAGGGAGGAGTGCGGCCATAGTGGTTGCATGGCTCCAATGTTACAAAGAGTTCGGCGCCATGAGTTTCTACGCCGGCGGCGCGAATAGCCTCTACCTCTGCATGTGGCTCTCCTGTCGCGCGGTGGAAACCCTCCCCAATAATTTTTCCATCTTTGACTACGACTGCGCCCACCATAGGATTGGGAGATGTCCGTCCGAGACCCCTTCTGGCCAAGCTCAGAGCCCGGGACATAAACTTACGCGATTCATGGATCGCATTGTGGGTTTTCAGGTTCATCTACATGCTCATATTCTATTCGTTGTTCCTTGGTTTCTTTAAGTTCATAAAGTTCTTTTATTTCATTGATGAATTCATCTATGTCTCGAAATGACCTATATACTGAAGCAAATCTTACGTATGCGACTTCGTCGAGTTTTTTGAGCGCCAGCATCACTCGCTCGCCAATATAAGAAACATGTATCTCTTTCTCGGATCTTTCCATCAAGTCTTGCTCGATGGTGTCTGCAACTGCGTCAACTTGTTCGACACTTATGGGTCTTTTTTCGCAGGCCCTCAATATTCCTTCGACGATTTTTCGCCTGTCAAAAGCCTCCCGACGGCCGTCCTTTTTAATTACAAACGGAGTAATATCTTCGATTCTTTCATAAGTGGTAAATCTCTTGAGACAATTGAGACACTGCCTGCGCCTTCGAATTGCAGTGTTATCCTTTGCTAATCGGGAGTCTATTACCTTGTCTTCTATTTCGCCACATACGGGACATTTCATCGCAAGCCGCCTAAAGTGTGAGGTTACCGCGAGAATCCACTGGTCCAATATTTATATGGAAGTTGCGCAAGGCGCAAGGAAAAATTAAGTAACAGTTTAAGTTTATAATCCTTGAGGTCTAATATACAGGTTATTATGACGTTGATTAGCTCTTGAAACAATTTTCCAGAATTAATGTATATGCTTGGTGGACTTGCGTAAAAACATTTCATAAACGAAAATGATACCCTCGATTTGAAGGACTAGAAAGGAAGTTTGAGCCATCTTGGAAATACGTGTTCTGTTTCGGCGCTGCAAACCAGGAGACTTGATCGTCATTTTGATGATGGGTGTTTTGGCCCTACTTCTGTCGGTATTATTGCCAAAGCGAATCATTACTTCCGGGGATGTTGTATTAATAGAGTCTGGATCCCGGCTTGTCGGCCGTTACTCTCTGAATCATGATCGCGTCGTTTCTGTAAATGGCCCGTTGGGTGAGTCCAGGATTCAGATCAAAGCAGGCAAGGTTAGTATTCTTAGTTCGCCATGTCCTAATCACTACTGTGCAAAAATGGGAGAAACCAAAACTGGCGGCGCGGCCCTGGTTTGTGTGCCCAATGAAATAATTGTTCGAATAGGAGGAGACGATTACGGCAAAGTGGACGCGATCAGCAGATGAGTGACAGGACTCAAAAACTCTCACAATTGGCGATGCTCTTGGCCCTTGCTACCGCAATACATTCTCTGGAAGCGCTTGTCCCTTTTACTGTAGGCTGGTTTAGGTTTGGTTTTGCAAACATTATCGGTCTTGCGACGTTGTATATTTTTGGATTTAAAGACGCCGCTTTGCTTACAATAGGAAGGATATTGCTTGGAGGTTTAATCTCCGGGCAATTTGGATCACCAGGATTTTTTCTCGCCGCCGCAGGAGGTATCAGTTCAATATGCGTAATGGCGGTGGCGTACCATTTTGGAGAAAGGTTTCTCAGCGAAGTTGGCGTCAGTGTTTTGGGGGCTGTGACTCACAATATGGCTCAACTTTGGGTAGCGTATGCAATGCTCGTGAAGAACGAAAGTATCCTGCTTCTGGCTCCGATAATGATTTTCGCAGCGATAGTAACGGGCATAATGAATGGCCTCGCTGCGAAATTCCTCATTAAGAGAATGAAGTCCCTGGGATTTTAGGTCCGCGATGATTTTTGAGTTAAACGCGGGACTGTTAATAACCCATCAAGCCGCAACACCTTGTGCAAACAGGCATCAAACCTTTAGTAGAAATACTCTTACGGAATTCTCGGTAACGATCTGAATTCCAAATCTCGGTTATAGTATTTTCTTTGACGTTTCCAACTACAAAATCATGGTAATCCCGGCACGGCGACATGTCACCGTTGGAATTGATTTCCACAGCGCTGAAGATTGACACGCATTTGTCAAAACCAAATGTGCAGTCATGATCCGTGTAGTAGCGCTCCAGATCGTCAACGGCGTCCAGGGGAGGCATCACGATAACGGCAGGCCCGGAAAACTTTTTGGCCAGTTCATGCAGGCGCTTTAGTTGCTGCGACAAGGCCTGGATATCAGGTGGTCTCCAATTTCCTATCCATCCATAGTGCTTTTGAGGCTTGAATCCGAACCTTTCTTCAAAGTCCACAGTGTGTTTTTCCGCAGATTTCTCATCTATCCACCACGCGAGATAAAATACACAAACATCTACGCGATCCCTAAAAACTTCGTAAATATCTACGAGCCTCTGATAATTTACGTTGTTGATAGTTGTTAGCGAAGCTATCAGAGGAAGCCTTTGACCTTTTTCTTTTCGAAGCTGGGTCAATGTGTCGATAGCCTTGTTAATGGTTCTAAAATTGTTCACCGAAGGGGCAGCTCCAGGACGACTTTTGTTGTGGGTCTCTTCATCGGGGCCATCAACTGAAATCTGGACGACGAACATGGGGGCTTGTACCAACCTCTCGGCATGTTCATAAAGCCCTGTTCCGTTGGTGGCTATACTCGGGGGCATCCCGAGCCTTGCCGCTTCCTCTATTATGTCCACGGACCCCTTGTAAAGCATTGGCTCGCCACCCCAAAGATATACCGAGGGTGTATGACCGTGAGCTTGAAGATCTCGCAGCAACGAAATGTATCTTTCAGGAGAAACTTCGTGTTCTTTTAACTCCTTGAGCGAGCAAGACCTCAAAAAGCCCCTGTCTCCCCATTGCCCGCATGTATGACACCGAAGATTGCAATAATCAGTGATGCGGACACTACATTGCCTTATTTTGTCCGCTGCTCCATCCCCTGATTTATAAGAGAGGCTTCTCAGGAATTTGTCCACCTGTATCATAGCCACATTCTTGGCGTACTTGGGAATCTCCAGCAACTTTGGAGCGGTCTTCAATATCGTTGTAATAGGTACCCAGCTTTGACTCATACCAAATCACTTTCTGAAAAATTTAGATTATTCACTTTACACAATTTGTGGGCCCGTTGGAAGAGCATACCTTGTTTGCAGAAGGAGGATAAGTTGGGAAAGGCTTCTATTGGTGGTTCAGAATACGAAATTGGCAAGATCAATTATTGGCTGCCGGGGGGTGAACATTACTAATGGCCCTGAATTCTTCAGCGGTTTCCAGAAAAGCGTCAACAATCTCCGGGTCAAAATGCTTGCCACGTTCATCAAGTATCAATCTTACAGCCTCATCGTGAGGGAAATCATCTTTGTAACGTCTCTTGGATCTCAAGGCGTCATAAACATCACATAACGCTACCACTCTAGCGGACAAGGGTATTTTATCCTGACTTAAACCGAATGGATAGCCTTTCCCGTCCCACCGTTCATGATGATAATAGGCTACCTCTGCGCCGACAGTGAGGTAGCTTTGAGACTCACCCGTTTCTTGGGCCGCATCAAACAGAGCTTTCCCGCCAAGCAAAGCATGTTCTTGCATTACTTCGAATTCATCAGATTCGTATCTTCCAGGTTTGAACAATATGCTATCCGGTATCACAATTTTACCTATATCATGCAGTACTGAGCATTGTACCAGGTCTTCAATGTAATCCGAAGTCATCCTGGGACCATATTTGGGCCTTTTCCGAAGGCTTTCACATAAGATGACGCAATATTTTCTGATTCTTTTTAGGTGCGCGCCTGTTTCACCATCACGAGCCTCGGCCAGTTGAGCCAGCGCGAAAATCGAGGCGCCCTGAATTTTTCTAATTCTTGTGTACGATTCAAGCAGCTCCTGATGAAGCCGATATTGTTCCGTAACGTCCTGCCCCAGGCCTATGACACCATTTATCCGGCCCTTTCTATCCATCATGGGAGATATAGCAAGAGAAAGTGTGATCTCCTCGCCATCCTTGGAAAGCTGCTTGATTACTTTTTGCACTGTCCCGGATTTGCTGGCCAAGGCCTGCCTAAGTGTATTTTGAATTTCGTCCGGATTGGCGATCGGTGAATACAATCTAACAACAGATTGCCCGACCATTTCCTCCTCAGAGTAGCCAAAAATATTTTCAGCCCCGGAGTTCCAGAATAGTACTTTCTTATCAAGTCCTGTAACTACTATGGACACACCCCTCGAACTTTCAAGAATGCCTCTGAGAAACTCGTTGGTTCTCGCCAACTCTCTAGTCCTGTTTTCAACTTGAGTCTCAAGACGCTGAGTGTACTCTTTTTCAAGGAGTTTCAGTCTGTAATGCTCTAGACCCTTTTGCACAGTGGAAATCATTATCTCGGCGTTAATCGGTTTAAGCAGGAAATCGGAAGCTCCAAACCTAAGGGCTTTGATGGATGTTTCCACCTCGCCAAAGCCGGTAATCATTATAACCGGTATGATATTGTCTTTGTCCCTTATGAGTTTAAGAAGACCTATTCCATCCATTCCAGGCATCAGGATGTCTGTTATTACGAGATCGGGTTTTTGGTTTAAATAGAGTTCCCAAGCCTGTTCCCCTGATTGAGCCGTAAAAACCTCAAAACCGTTAAGAGACAGTAATTCTGCCAGGCTTTCCAGGGATAATCCGTCATCGTCAGCCACCAGAAGTTTGGGAGCTGTTGATTGATTATTGAAATGAGCGGTCTCCTGTGGCCGGTTCACCACTGCTTTCTCCCCGCTGAGTCGACATGACTTTGTCCAGTATTTTATCTCTGTGCTCAATCGTAATAACCCATCAAGGATAAGTCAAACATTTACTTGGAAATAAATCTGCGTTCGAATTGACAGACATGCTCCGACTGCTTAACTGTGAACCATAAGTTCTTAATTTGCGATTTGCTCCTCTTTTGGCGAGGTTCCGTCAAATAATCCAACAGTTTCAACAAAATGTTCATTGATCCACAAAGGCGGATTCCTTGTCATGAATAAACAGTTCAAGGAGGCAACATAATGCGTTTGGACAAGTTTACATTGAAATCTCAGGAAGCCCTCGAGATGGCTCAAAATATGGCGTCAAAGAGGGGGAATCCCCAAGTTGACACGGAACACCTTTTGTTAGCTCTAATTTCAGACGCCGAAGGGCTTTGCGTTGAAATAATCAAGAAACTTGGGGCCGATCTAGACAGAATAAGAAATGAAACTCTTCAGGTGATAGAACGTTTTCCGCAGCAGAGTGGCGCTGTGGCCGATAGATACTTTTCAAACACTCTCCGGGCCGTGCTAGAGAGCGCTTTCAAGGAGATGGAGCAGTTACGCGACGAATATGTGTCAGTGGAGCATCTTCTTATAGCCATTTCTCAAGCTTCGGGAAGTTCCGCGGCCAAAATCCTTAATTCCAAAGGAGTCACGAAAGACAAGATTTACACTGTCTTGACTGATCTACGCGGGACCCAGCGGGTGACGGATCAGGCTCCTGAAGAGAAATATCAGGCGCTCAAGAGGTTTACAAAAGACCTAACCGAATTGGCGCGTAAGGGTAAGCTCGACCCTGTGATTGGCAGGGACGACGAAATAAGAAGAATAATCCAGGTGCTTTCACGAAGGACGAAGAACAACCCTGTATTGATAGGAGACCCAGGCGTCGGCAAGACAGCGATAGTAGAAGGGCTGGCAGGGCGGATAGTGTCCGGAGATATTCCAGAAACCCTAAAAGGTAAACGGGTTATGGCTCTGGATGTTGGCCAGTTGGTTGCTGGAGCCAAATATCGTGGGGAATTTGAAGATCGGCTCAAAGCCGTCCTGAAAGAAGTGACTTCCGCCGCGGGGGAGATAATCCTGTTCATTGACGAAATGCATACCCTTGTTGGCGCGGGCGCGGCTGAAGGGGCTGTAGACGCTTCAAATATGTTGAAACCCGCTCTGGCCCGAGGAGAACTCCGGGCAGTCGGGGCGACCACGATAAATGAATATAGGAAATATATTGAAAAGGACGCTGCGCTAGAGCGAAGGTTTCAGCCTGTTTATGTCGCAGAGCCTTCGGTACAGGACTCGATATCCATCCTCAGGGGACTGAAAGAACGCTATGAGTTGCATCATGGGGTTAGAATTCAGGACGCAGCTATCATAGCGGCTGTCACTCTGTCGAACAGGTATATTACCGACAGGTTCTTGCCTGACAAGGCCATTGACCTCATCGACGAAGCCTCTTCAAAGCTTAGAATTGAAATAGATTCGATGCCTACGGAAATAGATGAGATCGACCGAAAAATCATCCAGCTTCAAATTGAACGCCAAGCTCTAAAAAAAGAGTCTGATACCAACAGCTTGGACAGACTGGAAAGAGTAGAGGAAGAAATAGAAAAGCTCACCACTGAGTCCAATGGGCTGAAAGAAGAATGGCGCAAAGAGAAACAGGCCATAGCGGAGATAAGACGCCTTAAAGAGAGATATGAACAGGCCAAATCCCAAGCTGGCCAGGCAGAGCGTGAAGGAAACCTTACAAAAGCCGCTGAACTAAAGTACGGCATGATGATTGCCCTAGAGAAAGATATCAGCGCAAAAAACACTGAGCTGGCTGAGATTCAGAAAGATGGTGGGCTTCTAAAAGAAGAAGTCGGCCCTGAGGACATTGCCGAAGTTGTGGCCAAATGGACGGGAATACCGGTTGCTCGAATGCTTGAAAGTGAAGTCAGCAAGCTACTCAAGATGGAAGAAAGAATCAGCAAAAGAGTAATTGGTCAAAAAGAGGCCATCATAGCTGTTTCAAACGCTGTACGCCGAGCCAGATCCGGTCTCCAGGATCCTAATCGTCCAATCGGTTCCTTCATATTCCTTGGTCCTACGGGCGTTGGAAAAACGGAGCTTGCAAGGGCTCTGGCTGAATTCCTGTTTGATGATGAACAGGCAATGATTAGAGTGGACATGTCCGAATACATGGAGAGGCACTCAGTGGCAAGATTAATCGGCGCCCCTCCCGGCTATGTCGGTTATGATGAAGGAGGATATCTTACGGAAGCAGTTCGCCGCAGGCCTTATTCAGTTATCCTTTTCGACGAAGTTGAAAAAGCGCATCCGGAAGTCTTCAACGCGATGTTGCAAATTCTGGATGATGGAAGACTGACGGATGGCAAAGGACGGACAGTTGACTTCAAGAATTGCATTATAATAATGACTTCGAATATTGGCTCGACAGAAATCAGAGATTATTCAGGAAAAGATGAAGAGGCGATGAAAACTCGCGTGATGGAAGCGCTTCGATTCCATTTCAGACCTGAGTTTTTGAATCGTCTGGACGACATTATAATTTTCCATGCCTTAACCAGGGAAGACATTAAGAAAATAGTTGATATACAGATAGGACGTCTGAACAGGAGACTGGAAGAAAGCAAGTTCACCCTCAGGCTCAGCTCAGAAGCCAGAGATTTGCTCGCTGATGACGGGTTCGATCCGGCGTACGGAGCTAGACCGCTTAAACGAGCGATCCAGCGCCTCATTGAGAATCCCTTGGCTTCGGAGATCCTAGCTGGAAAATTTGGGCCTGACGACGAAATTGAGGCGCAGGTGGACGGCGATAAATTAAAGTTTGTAACATTGAATCAGTAAGATAACTGATCGGTCTGGTCATGAAGGGTTCCTCCTGAATGACCAGACCGATTGCCGAGAATGAAAATGTTTAAGAAGCCTATTCTCCTATAATTTTCACCAGAACCCGTTTTCTCCGTCCACCATCGAATTCCCCATAAAATATTTGTTCCCATGGGCCAAAATCGAGCATGCCGTTGCTCGCGGCGACAACTACCTCCCTTCCCATGACTTGTCTTTTCAAATGGGCGTCTCCATTGTCCTCTCCGGTGCGATTGTGTAGATAACGGCTGGTGGGAGCGTGCGGGGCCAGCCCTTCCAGCCACTTGTCATAGTCTTCATGCAACCCTGATTCATCATCATTGATGAATACCGACGCAGTGATATGCATGGCGTTGACTAGAATCAACCCCTCTTGAATTCCCGACTCCTTCAACGCCTTTTCGACATCCCGGGTTATGTTGACGAACTCACGCCGCTTGTTTATATTGAACCACAATTCTTTCCGGTAACTTTTCATAATGGCCTCCGTCAGTCAGATCAGGGTGTTTTGACTCTGAGCCGGGCAAATATATCACGCCACGCTGGTTTCTTGATCGATGGATCCATTAAAAAATCGGAAAAGAGAAATTTCTTGGGCTGGATGGAGAATGGAATGCCGATAGCCTCACAAATAATGACAAAAAATGTCATCACGGTAACAAAAGAAACTCCTATCAGGGAACTGGCCGAGATCCTGCTGGAAAAAGGGGTTAACGGAGTCCCAGTTGTGGATGAGCAAGGCGCCGTGATAGGCGTTGTTTGTGAATCTGACCTGGTAGAATATAATAAACCGCTGCACATTCCGACGGTATTTTTCATTCTGGATTCCATAATCCCCATCGAAAATCCATGGCGCCTGCATCAGGATTTTAAGAGAATTTCGGCTACCACTGTTGGAGATATTTATTCACATCCAGCTACCTGCGTGCAGTCTGACGCAGACGTTTCAGAAGTGGCCAGAATAATGTCGGAAAACAAGTACTACACGATCCCAGTAATTGAGGAAGGAAAACTGGTGGGAATAATCGGCAAAGTCGATATCGTAAAATCGTTAGTTTGACGTATCCAAATTGAACAGAGAACGCCTCAACGAAATCCTTGAACAGGTGCAAACCTGTAAGCTAACGGTTGAACAGGCCAGCCTGCTGTTTCAGAAGCTGGAAACCGAAGAACTGGGGTTTGCCAGCATTGATCATCACCGGGCCTTGCGTTTGGGATTTCCAGAGGTAATCTACGGGCAAGGGAAAACGGCTGACCAGATTGTGTCCATTTTTGAACGGCTCAAAGATAGGCATGATACCGTTCTTATTACACGCGTCGATGCACAGAAGGCTCAGTACGTCGCAGACCGGTCAACAGGTTCGATAGACTACAATCCTATTGCCGGAACGATATTGTATTCCAGAAAGGAGATACCCCTCAGTGGAAGGGGTTCGATCCTTGTAATGGCGGCGGGAACATCTGACCTCCCTGTCGCTGAAGAGGCCAGGGTAACGGCTCTGGCCCTGGGGAACAAAACCGATTCGTTATATGATGTTGGAATAGCGGGAATACACAGGGTCCTAGCCCACATTGACCTGATCAATTCTTCTTCAGTAATAATAGTTGTGGCGGGGATGGAAGGAGCTTTACCCAGTGTGGTGGGAGGCTTGGTAGATCGTCCTGTGATAGCGGTTCCTACGTCAGTAGGGTATGGGGCCTCCTTTGGTGGTATTGCGGCTCTACTGGGGATGCTCAACTCATGCGCCCCCGGTGTGGTGGTCGTGAACATAGACAATGGCTTTGGAGCCGCGTACGCTGCTAGCGCAATCAACCGGAAAAGAGATTCCTAATACTGCTTCCGCTTTCTGCGGACATTTCTCGGTTTGTTTACGGGGAATATCTATTTCAGGTACTTTTGGTAACCCAGGACTTTTTTGGCGCCAATGCCGCTGATCTTGCCCAGATCCGAAACACTTTCAAAAGGGCCCAAGAGACTTCTTCTTTCGCAAATACGCTTCGCGATTCCCGGCCCAATGCCCGGGACACTCATAAGATCCTCTTCTGTGGCTTCGTTTAATTCGATCCTCTTACCGCATGCGATGGCCTGCTCTCCTAGGAGCCTCTTAACCTCTTGAATATTCCCATCTCTCAAGTGGATCACAGAGCCGCATGGAAGAACCAAGTTCGGGTTGGTCACCTTCAATCCCTTTTCTTCCAGCCTATCTAGTATTTTTTTGAGATTGCTCGGTTCAGAAAAGAAAACCGTGCCTAGTGTCCTGTCTCCCACCACAAGCCGGTAGCCGCAGTCTCCTTGTCCAAGATACGAAGATCGGTCGACAGGAACCGTTTTATGGGTTGGTAAATGAGACAGAAAAAGATACCCCAGCGCAAAGAAAACGGCGACGAGAGCCAAGCCTTGGGCTGGTTTGACGCCCCCTCGAATGTTTTTCTGAGCGTTAGATTTATTCTTGTCCGATAAAATCTTTTTGGAGTTTGTAGTCAATACTGTCCACCAGGGCGTTCCAGGAGGCCTGTATTACATTTTCATTAAAGCCGACAGTCCACCAAACATCTTCTCCGTCCGTGGATTCTATTAACACACTAACTGTGGCGCCGGTTCCAGATGTCCCTTCCAGGACTCTAACCTTAAAGTCAGTGAGCCGCACTTCGCCCACATTGGGATAGAATGTTGTAAGGGCCTGTCTCAATGCATTATCCAGAGCATGTACCGGACCATTTCCTTCCGCCGCGGAGAATTCCATTTTATCTCTCACTACTATACGGATGACGGCGTCGGAATAAGTCTTGGTATCTCCTTTTCGTTTAGAACTTGTGACGCTAAAACCATGGAGCGTGAAAAACCTTCTGTGGAGCCCCAACATTCTCTTGAGAAGAAGTTTGAATGAACCATCTGCAATGTCGTATCGGGCTCCCTGGGCCTCAAGGTCTTTTATGATTTTGAGGACCTCCCCAACTCGAGGATCATCAGGCGTAAGATCTATTCCAAACTCGGCCGCTTTTTGGGCTAGGGCCGCCCGCCCAGCCTGTTCTGATATTGGCATCTGCCGCATTGATCCGACAACTTCGGGGCTTATGTGTTCATAAGCGGATGGAACTTTCAAGACAGCGCTCGAATGCAATCCTCCTTTATGGGCGAACGCGGCGGCTCCAACATACGGTTGGGCCTTGTTTGGCGTTCGGTTAGCCATCTCATCAACAAATTCTGAAAGATGCTTCAATAGTCTCAACTTGGCCGGAGCATACTCGAGTTTTTTCATTTTGAGGGCCAAAGCCGGTATAATTGAGATTAAATTGGCGTTACCGCATCTTTCCCCAATGCCGTTGATTGTTCCCTGTATCTGTTTTACCCCAACTTCTACCGCAGCCAAAGAACATGCGACAGCGGTCTCCGAGTCATTATGGTTATGTATGCCGAGAGGAGTGTGAACAGTTTTCCTTACAGATCGGATAATCTCGGCTGTTTCAGATGGCAATGTCCCGCCGTTAGTGTCACACAGGCACAGCAGGTCAGCCGAGGCGGCTGCTTCCAGGGTCTTTATGGCATATTCCGGGTTTCTTTTGAAACCATCAAAAAAGTGCTCAGCGTCGAACACTACCCTGCCGAAATGACGTCTCACATAATCAATGGTTTCCCGTATCATGCCAAGATTACGTTCGAGTGTAACAGCCAGAATGGCTGTTACATGCAGATCCCAACTCTTTCCAACTATAGTGACTGCGGATGCCCTGGTCTTGAGAAGGCTTTCGACCTGTGGATCTTTCTCCGGGATGAGATCGGCCCTGCATGTGCTTCCGAAAGCAGTAATTATGGAATGCTTGAAATTCAGGGTGTTTGTAATTTCAAAAAAACGCCGATCTTTAGGATTTGATCCGGGGTAACCTCCCTCAATGTAGTCTATACCAAACTCATCAAGCTTTTGGGCTATTCTAACTTTGTCATCCAATGAGAATGTAACGCCCCAGGTTTGGGCCCCATCCCTCAAAGTTGTGTCATAAAGCTCGATTGCGCTCAACTAGATTCTCCAGCCAGAAAATGATTAAAGAGGTTTTTCCAGTTCAAAAACGTCATGCAAAACCCTTACTGCCAGTTCAGCGTATTTTTTCTTAATTACGCAGGAAATTTTGATTTCAGAGGTTGAGATCATTTCAATGTTGATCCCCTCTCTTGCCAACGCGGCGAACATTTTGGAAGCGATGCCCGTGTGAGACCGCATTCCAAGTCCTATTATTGAAACTTTTGCGAAGGCTTTGGAGCCATCCAGCTTCTCGGCTCCAAGAATTTCCCGGACACCCTGGCAGATTTCCAGGCCCTTTTCCAGATCCGGCGATGGCACTGTGAAAGAAATGTCCGTTTTGCCTTCTTCGCTCGAATTCTGAATAATCATATCCACAATCACATTCGCTTCAGCCAGCGCCCCAAAGAGCTGTGACGCTGTCCCAGGGACGTCAGGGATCCCCGACAACGTAATCTTTGCCTCTTTTGTGCTCAGTGTGACCGCTCTGACGGATTCTTTTTCCATATCTGAACTCTCCTCTGTGACCAGGGTTCCCTCGTTGTCGTTGAAACTCGATCTGACGATCAACGGAACCTTATGCCTCATTGCAAATTCCACTGCCCTGATATAAAGAACTTTGGCCCCCAAAGACGCCATCTCAAGCATCTCTTCATAGGCGATGCTCGGAATCTTTTTCGCCTCGGGCACAATATTGGGATCCGTTGTGTAAACGCCATCAACATCCGTATATATCTCACACAGATCCGCCTTGAGACCCGCGGCCACCGCCACAGCGGAGGTGTCCGATCCACCACGTCCGAGTGTGGTAATGGAGCCGTCGTCATCAACACCTTGAAAGCCCGCTATGATTACTATAATCCCGTTTGCCAGGTCTTCACTGATCTTGTTTGTGACAATATCCGTGACTCTGGCGGCTCCAAAGGCTGAATCGGTTCGGAGAGGCAATTGCCAGCCGCAATATGACTTGGCCTTATATCCCATGGTCTCCAGGGTAATTGCCAGTAACGCTATCGATATTTGCTCACCCGTAGAAACGAGAACGTCCATCTCACGTTCGTTTGGCAAAGGCGAAATTTCTTTTGCGAGATTGATCAGCCGGTCCGTTTCTCCCGACATGGCGGAGACGACCACTACCAGATCGTTTCCTTGGTCTTTGCGAGCGGCCACCCGTCGCGCCACATTCGCTATTCTGTCCAGGGAGCCGACGGAAGTCCCTCCGTATTTTTGAACAATAACAGCCATCCGTTTTCTCCAAATCACCTGCAAGATTCTTCAGGTTTTTTCAACTATGCTGAAATTTTTCGACAGCTCTTGGTAATCTTGTCTCCCAAGCGCCGGGAACCTCGTATTCAAAATTCAGAAATCTGAAATCTGGGTCCATGCCGTACAAGATAGTCACCCTAAGTTCATGTTTCAAAACAGGGGCTTCATTGTCGGCCCACTCAATCAGCAGAGCGCCTTCCGCATCGATAATTTCAAGAAGACCCAGTTCTTCAACGGCCCCGGGACCGACTCTGTAAAGATCAGCGTGGTCTATAGTCATCGTGCCTTCGTATCGATTAACAAGCGTAAAGCTTGGGCTGATTATTTCATCAATTGGTATGGCCAGGGCCTGGGAAATGATCCCTTTGACCAGTCTTGTTTTGCCGGACCCAAGGTTTCCCACTAGCGTTATGATGTCACCGGACCGGATCACTGTTCCGATAGCTTTCCCGATCGAGATACTATTTTCTTCCGATTGGGAATTGATTCGGATTTTGTTTAACATGCCTCACTACGCGTAATTCTTGGAATGCCTCGGGCGCCAAGCCTTAAAGGCGCAATCGGTTATAATATCCAAGCTGGATGATCTTGACAAGAATAATTTGACCGAGAGAGCGGACACTGTCTGTATTTTGTTGATAAAGACGCTTTATTTTTGATAAAATATTGTTTTTATATGATCTTCATGTTACAAGAGCCTGCGGCGTCAATACTGGACGACATGCGTCCAGCCCTGTCAGGAACGAAATGATCGATTCGGGAAAATGATTTTGGCATCTGCGCACACGGTCTTACAAGAAGATGCACGTTAATATTCGTTTCCAGAGAGGCCCCGCTAAGATAGCAGTTTTGGTAATGCGAATTTTAATTTCCGACATTGTCGGAGCAGTGATTATCTCAGTTTCTGATCCAGAGAGGAAGGCGATAAGCCTAAGTTAACGGAAGATGGACTTTTTAAGGCCTTTGTTGGCTCTTGCTCCCGAGTATAGAAAACGTAACGGAAGACCCTTCATCACTCTAAGCTATGCCCAGAGCCTGGACGGGTGCATATCGTCCCGCCCGGGTGAGCCGCTGGCTCTCAGTGGACAGAGATCACTTCGACTTACACATCAACTTAGAGCCGCTCATGACGCCATTCTTGTAGGAATAGGAACCGTTTTTTCAGATAACCCCAGGCTTACCGTCAGGCTGGTGAATGGACACGATCCGAGACCTGTGGTGGTGGATAGCTTCCTTAGGATTCCGCTTGATTGCAACCTCTTTAAGGAATCTTCCCGAGATCCGATAATTTTCACGAGTCACATGGCTGACGATAATAAGATCAAAATACTCGAGCAAAAAGGAGTTATGGTTGTTAGGGTTTCTTCCAATGACAAAGGTTTGCTGAATCTCCAGGAAATATTGGCTATTTTGGGTGATTTGTCCGTGAATAGTTTGATGGTGGAGGGTGGAGCCCGCATCATTACAAGTTTCCTCATGGAAAAAGCCCCGGATTTTGTAGTGCTTACGGTTGCGCCTGTTCTGGTGGGAGGATTGAGAGCGGTGAGCGACCTGGGTGAGTCGGACCCGAACCACTTTCTCCGATTGGAGAACCCAGGCCATAAGTGGTTGGGAAAGGACCTTATCCTCTGGGGGAACCTGGTGAGTAATGGAGCCAATCACTCGCAATTACCAGCCGCAGTCGGAGGATCCTGCTTTTAGCGCAGGCGTTTCTACCGGTAAGATGAAATCTTCTGAAATAAAGTGACCTCAAATAATTCAAAAATTCGGGCGCGGTCTCTGTATTTTGAAGGGCCCAAAATCGTAAACATACGGGAAAGCCTTATAGAAAGACCTGAATCAGGGGATGTTCTTGTTGAAACTCTTTTGTCCGCCATCAGTTCTGGAACGGAATTTCTTGTTTACCGAGGTGAGTGGCCCGAGGAACTCACTGTTGACGACAGCATATCGTCACTGTCCGGTACGTTCTCATACCCTCTAAAGTATGGATACGCGAGCGTTGGCCGTATAACGCAAATCGGTCCGAATGTGTCCCCTAATTTGCTGGGAAAGCTCGTTTTTGCGTTTAACCCGCACGAAACACATTTTGTTTCCGCTTCGGACAGACTAATTGTTCTGCCGGAAGATCTGACTCCCGAGGCAGCCTGCTTTCTTCCAAACATGGAAACAGCGGTCAGCCTGGTCATGGATGGCCGCCCACTCATAGGAGAGACGGTCGCTGTGTTTGGTCAGGGAGTGGTAGGGCTTCTGACAACCGCTTTGCTAGCTCGGATGCCTTTAGGAAAGCTTGTAACGTTTGACAGACATCCGTTGAGACGACAGGCGTCGTTGGCGCTTGGAGCGGGTAAGTGTTTTGATTCCTCGGAGGAGTCTGCAACAGCTAATTTTGAACAGTCATCACAGTGTTCTACAGGTGAGGATTCCAGCGCTGATTTGACCTATGAACTTACCGGTCGGCCCGATGTTTTGAATCAGGCCATTTCAATAACCGGTTTTAGCGGCCGGATAGTGGTAGGGTCATTTTATGGTTCTAAGAAAGCGGAAATCGAACTTGGCAGATGGTTTCACAGAAGCAGAATCAAAATCATCAGCAGCCAGGTCAGTTCAATAGATCCACACCTGTCAGGTCGGTGGTCCAAGTCCAGACGCCTCGATCTAGCTCTGCGGATGATAGCGGAAATTAAACCGGAACAGTTGATCACTCATAAGATCAATTTCTCCGACGCAAAACGAGCTTACGAAATACTTGACAAACACCCTGAAGAAACAATTCAGGTCATAATCACTTATGGGGAAAATTCATGACATGTCATAGTGGTAATGCCATTTATGTAGTAGCGGTTCAGAGGAATTTCGTCGCTCGACATTTTCTTTTCGGGGGTGATTGGGGACCGGAAAACGAAATTCACTCCCATCATTATCGTGTAGAGGCACAATTGGAAGGGAGCGAACTCGATCAGCACGGGTATCTTGTCGACATTGTCGAGATAGAGAGCGTGCTTGATAGTCTAGTGGATCGATATCGGGATAATGTATTAAATCAATTAAAAGAATTCTCCGGTATCAATCCAAGCATAGAACACTTTTCACGTATTTTTTGCGAAAATATGTGGAGCGGTGTAACAGCCTCAAATATCAGTGGGATAACGATCAGGATTTGGGAAAATGAAATAGCCTGGGCTTCATATCGAAGAGAACGTTCTTGAAAGTTGGACTGGTAATTTATGGCAGCCTGGAAATCCTAACAGGCGGTTTTATCTACGATCGTAAGCTGGTCGATTATATTCAGTCCAAAGGAGCGTCTGTCGAAGTATTTTCCTTACCTTGGCGCGACTATGCGTCTCACCTGACGGACAATTTATCTTTTAGGTTCTTTAAACAATTAAGAAGCGCCAATTGTGACCTGCTTCTGGAAGACGAGTTAAACCACCCGTCTCTGTTACTTGCAAATACTTTTCTGAGCCATTCGCCAAAATATAAAATTGTGTCGATAGTTCATCATTTGCGGTCCAGCGAACTCAGGTCAAAAGCCGCTAATCACTTTTATCGCATGTTGGAAGGTATTTATCTCGAATCCGTAGATGGTTTTATCTTCAATAGCGATACCACTCGGGACAGTGTGGGGAAGCTAGCGCCGGTCCATAAGCCGTATGTGAGGGCTTATCCCGGGAGGAAGGCCATTAATCGGGGGATTGATGGTGAATTCATTCGAAAAAGGGCTGAAGAACAAGGCCCATTGAGATTACTCTTTGTAGGCGGACTTATTCGGAGAAAAGAACTCCACACACTTCTGGAAGCGTTGTCATGTATCCCGAAAAAGGATTGGGATTTAAGAGTTGTGGGCTCTCTTGATACGGACAAAAATTACACGAAACAAATATTGGAGCGTTTGAGGCGGCTCGACCTTGAAGATAATGTCTCCTTGTTGGGCTCTATGTCCGGCGACGACCTTGACGCTGAATACCGGAACAGCCATGTTCTGGCGGTCCCTTCCTCATATGAGGGTTTCGGTATAGTCTATCTGGAATCAATGGGCTTTGGGGCCCCTCCAATGGCATCAACCGCTGGAGCGGCGCACGAAATGATTACCGACGGGGAAAACGGGTTTCTCGTATCCCCCGGTGACATCAAGGGTATTGCAGAGCAAATCGGTCGCCTGTGCGCTGAAAGATCTCTTTTGACTGAAATGGGACTGGCCGCTCTGGACCGCTTCATAGCGCATCCAACCTGGGAGCAAAGCTGCGACAGGATATATAATTTCATGAAAGAAATGGTTCTAGAGACTCATGTTTAATGAATCCGACTATTCATTTGCCAGATATTTGTCTTCGAAAAAAAGCGTGGATAACCGTGCTTTAAACAGGTTGGTATGGGAGAAATTGAGATCCATCCTTGCAACTGAGCGTGCAAGAAAATCACTGGCGATATTGGAAATTGGGGCGGGTATAGGAACGATGTTTGAGCGTTCGCTTGAATGGGGCCTATTTAACAACGCCCATTACGCAGTGATTGACGCTATGACGGAAAACATCTCGGAGGCAAAAGCAAGAATCCCTGGATGGGCTTATAACGTTGGATATCGGGTTACAGAGATTTCCGACGATGAATTGAGACTAACCGGTTCGGGGAGGGAAGTCACCTTGAGACTGGAAGCGGGTGATTTCTTCCAGTTCGCAAGAGAAAGACTCACAAATACCACTTGGGATTTGATCATAGCCAATGCGTTCCTGGATCTTGTAGACGCAGGGAGGACCTTGCCGATTACTTTGGGGCTCCTGAAACCAACCGGGTTGCTATATTTCACCATCAACTTTGATGGCTCTACTGTTCTCGAACCCGAAATTGACGCTGAATTTGATGCGCTTGTTGAACAGCTATATCACCGAACCATGGATGAACGGATAATAGATGGCGCCATATCCGGTGACAGCAGGACCGGTAGGCATTTCTTCGAGGTAGCTCGAAAAAACCATGTGGAAATACTGGAAGCAGGGCCTTCGGATTGGACGGTCTTTGCGGGGAGAAGTGGCTATCGCGAAGATGAAGCCTATTTCCTGCATTTCATAGTCCACACAATGTATCTTGCGCTTAAAGATAGACCGGAACTCGAACCAGACAGATTTCGGAGATGGATAGAGAAAAGACACTCCCAGATTGAAGATCATGAACTAGTCTACATAGCCCATCAGCTCGATTTTCTATGCAGGAAGTCAGACAATATTTAGAATCTGTTGAGAAAGCTTTCTATACTGCCTTGATTCTGTGAGCGCTGAGATCAAACCACGTTCTTGAGGGGGAGAGCGTTAAATGGTCTTGATTATTTAACGCAGAATCTTTCATCGGATTTCTTGGTTCTCGCCTGAAGCTGCTTCCCTGTCATCCACCCGGTTTTCGTGTCATAACGATTGTCAAAATCAGAAACAAAAGGTTTGATATCAAGCAGTGGCGTACCGTCTACAATGTCAGCGTCCTCTATTTCAAGCCTGTTTTTGTTGACAGATATCAATCTTACAACGGAGAAACCGATTGGATTTGGTCTCTTAGGCGCTCTGGTAGCGAAAACCCCTCTCAATTTGTCGTCCAGAAACGGCTTCACGTGCAGGCTGGCGCCCTTGGAAAGGTGAAAATGGTAAATCAGTATAAGATGCGAGTACCCTTCAATGTCCTGCAGTCCCTCGGCATATTCTGGAAACAACTCCACCGATCCCTTTGTTCCTTCTGCGCCGAGAGGCTGTATCGGCATTCCTTCTACATCCTCAAAACTGGTTCGAATTATACCTATAGGTTTATACACAATTTCGCTTGTCGCTTTTTCAGACATTAGCTCCGCCTTTAAGCGAAAGAGGCGCCTTAAAGACGCCTCTTGTAAACTGGTTTCCATCTAACGAGAACTGGATCAGTTGTTAACTACTGTTACCGGCCAACTTACTCATACAAAAGCTCATATAACCGGTCTTCCGACGAAAGGTCTATAAGGTTCCGGCGATAACCAACCGCTGGATTTCGTTTGTGCCCTCATATATCTGGGTAATCTTGGCGTCTCGCATCATACGTTCAACGGGATATTCCGTGCTGTATCCGAAACCACCCAGAACCTGCACCGCTTCAACGGTAGTCCACATCGCCACGTCCGAACAATAGGCTTTGGACATAGATGAATGCCTTATGATTTCGGGTGGAATCTTGGACAAGTCCTTCCCCACACTGTGCAATAATGAGCATGTCTTCCACAGAAGCATTCTTGCTGCGGTAATCCTCATAGCCATGTCCGCGAGCTTGAAAGCTATCGCCTGATGCTTAATGATGGGTTTACCGAAAGTGATCCTTTCTTTGGCGTACTGAGTGGCGTACTCGAAAGCGCCCGCAGCTATACCAAGCGCTTGAGCGCCTACAGAAGGACGACTGAAATCGAGGGTTTTCATCATAACATGAAAGCCGGAGCCTTCTTCTGCAAGGCGGTTTTCGACAGGGATTTCCACATCCTCAAAAACCAGTTCTCTTGTGTCAGAGCAGCGAATACCCAACTTACTTTCTTTCTTCCCAATCGTGAAGCCTGGCCATCCTTTTTCAACGATAAAAACACTAGCCCCTTTGTAGGACGGCACATCCGGATCTGTAATGGCGTAGACGCTGAAAGTATCTGCTATCCCACCATTTGTGATCCACATCTTTGAACCGTTTAAAATGTATTTGTCGCCTTTTCGGACTGCGCGTGTTTTGAGGGCAGCGACATCGGAACCGCCCTTCGATTCCGTAAGACCGAATGCCGCGGTTGTTTCCCCTGTTGATAGTGGTGTCAAATATTTTTCTTTTTGTTCATGGTTTCCAGCCAGGATAATTGGTAGGCTGCCAAGTTCCTGCACCGAAGGTATCAGCGCTACAGACGCGTCCGCTTTTGCAAGTTCTTCAACAGCGATACAATGCGCCAGCATGCCGGCTCCCATACCACCGTAGGCTTCGGGAAAATCGATACCCATCAACCCATTTTCTTTCATGAGTTCAAGCATTTC
This sequence comes from Desulfomonilaceae bacterium, assembly GCA_041662605.1. NCBI lineage: Bacteria > Pseudomonadati > Thermodesulfobacteriota > Desulfomonilia > Desulfomonilales > Desulfomonilaceae > Desulfomonilaceae bacterium. Next base: position 38,387 of record JBAZSD010000013.1, on the reverse strand, counting down.
GTAGGGATACTCTCCCTTTTTGTCTCTTTCTTCGGCTCCTGGCGCAATTTTCTCTTTTGCAAGGCGCCTTACCATATCTTGAAGCATCTGTTCTTCTTCGGTCAGTCCGAAGCGATCAATTCCTTCCATGTTTTCCTCCAAAAATGACTGAGATCAATCATGAGTAATCGTAAAAGCCTTTGCCGCTTTTTCTACCCAGGCGGCCCGCTCTAACCATTTTCTTAAGCAATACCGGCGGCCTGTATTTGGGATCTCCAAACTCTTCGTACAGATGTTGTTGAACACTCAACAGAGTGTCCAGGCCTACTAAATCAGCCAAAGCAAGGGGGCCCATGGGGTGATTGGCGCCGAGTTTCATTCCCTCGTCGATTTCCGCTGCTGTCGCCAATCCTTCCTGAAGTACGTAGATAGCTTCCGTCACCATAGGGACCAGAATCCGGTTAACTACAAATCCAGGCGCTTCCAGGACCTCGATACCAGTTTTTCGCATCTTGTTTGCTACTTCTTTGGTTATCTTGACTGTTTCATCAGAAGTCCCGTACCCTCTTATCACTTCAACCAGTTTCATGACTGGAACAGGATTAAAAAAATGCATTCCGATGAACTTGTCCGGTCGATTTGTTGCGCCGGCCATCTCTGTTATGCTTAAAGCCGATGTGTTCGAAGCGAAAATCACGCTTGGGGCAGCTAGGGAATCCAATTCCTTGTAAACCTTTTTCTTTAGATCAAGGTTCTCTATGACCGCTTCGATAGTCATGTCCACATCCTGCGCCAGGTCCGCCAAACTCAGGCATGTGGAAATACGACCACGAGTAGCTTCTGCTTCAGATGATGGAATAACGCTTTTATCAAGCATACGTTTGAGATTTTTTTCTATTGTCGAGATGCCTTTTGCTACAAATCTCTCCTCGACATCCATGAGGTTGACTTGAAAGCCACTTTGAGCCGCTACTTGCGCGATGCCGGCGCCCATGAGTCCTGCGCCGATGACGCCGATTTTTTTAATCTCCATTCACGATTCTCCCTTCTGAATGGGAACTTTTTGGCGATAAAGCAAAAAAGGATAGAAAAGAAATTTTGCTTATTTTCTCAGATTTAACAGAGAGAAACGGTTTGATCAAGCGTTTCCGACAAAATTCACGTCACCGGATTGCTCAACACATTCTGGTGTGGTAAAATGCCAAAGTCTTTATCAGTGAATAGAAGTTCCTGAACGAGGAGGATTGAATGCCAAAGGTAGGGGTCATAGCGGTCGGGCAAAGCGCGTTTGTCCGCGCATATCCTGGGTCAATTCGTGAACTAGCGTTTGAAGCGTTCAGAGAGGCTCTCCAAGGATCTGGAATCAAGTCGGAGCAGGTAGACGCTTCCATCATTTGCTCAGCTCCGGAGTACGATAAACAAAGAACACCAGCGGGGTTGGTGGCCGAATATTTAGGCTTGAATCCTCAACCGACTTTCTACGTGGAGAGTGTCTGCTCTTCGAGTTCAAGCGGCTTGCGGACAGCGTACGCTCTCATAGCTTCAGGGCTGCATGATGTTGTCATGGTTCTTGGGTTTCAAAAAATGTCTGAGATCTCCTCAGCAGAGTCACAGGAAAGAATGGGCAGGGGAGCCGACATCCAATGGGAAGCCCCATTCGGAACGATGATGCCCGCATATTACGCAATGTACGCCAGAGGCCATTTTCACAAATACGGTACCACTGAAGAAGATCTGGCTCTGATTCGTCTAAAATCTTCCACTTATGGGGTAGTAAATGAAAAAGCGGTATTTCGTAAATCCCTGACATTCGAAAAGATAATGGAACCGAAATATATCGCCACTCCTCTGAAAATGATGGATTGCTGCGCGAATGCGGATGGATCTTCATGTGTTATTTTGGCTTCGGAGGAAAAGGCCAAACAACTTTGTGAAAAGCCCGTCTGGATTCGTGGTCTTGGTATGGCCACAGCTCCGATAAATATGGCTGGCAGAGACACGTTTAGTGGACTAAAGTGCGCCCAGTTAGCCGCTCGCAGGGCATATGACATGGCTGGAGTCGGTCCCAGGGACATTGATGTGGCAGAGGTTCATGACTGTTTCACAATCGCAGAGATGATGGCCTACGAGGACTTGGGTTTTGCTGAACCTGGAAAAGGTAAAGAGTTGATCAGGAACAAGGAAACCTATAAGGAAGGCCGAATTCCAGTAAACGTTGATGGTGGGTTACTTTCAAAAGGTCATCCTATAGGCGCTACCGGTGGTTCCCAAATTCGAACAATAATCCTGCAGCTTCGAGGAGAAGCTGGAGACATGCAAGTTCCTGACGCCAAGATAGGACTTGTTCACAATATCGGAGGAGTTGGAATCTACGGGAACGTCAGTATATTCGGAATTGATTGACCCTAACCTTACCAGCCTTTAGCGCCCGGTTTCGTCTGTTAAGAGGAAGATGTGAAAATCAACCAGAACAAGGACCAACCTGAAGAACGACAGGAGACAGACGTTAAGGAAACTGAGGTTGAACTTGATCGAGAATGTCGGAAGGTGTTTTCAGGAATCAAAGAATCGAACCATTCCCGGTGGACGCTCGAATTTTCCAGACGATTTGGTCCAGGCTGAAAATAACTCGATGACGCTGGACGCGTTTCGAACGAAGAAAACAGAGTGTGCCGATCGGCGCGACAATATCGGAGGAAGATATGGGGTTTGAAGAATTCGGGATAGTAAGTTTTACTGGTACCACAAAAGCGGAAAAATTCGTGGATCTACTCAAGGACGGGAAAATTTGCGGCACTAAGTGCAAGTCCTGCGGCGCAAAATTCTTTCCGCCTCGCAGTGACTGCAACGTTTGTCTCAGCGAGGACATGGACTGGTTCGAAATAGCCGGAGCAGGACAGTTGATCACTTTCACGCAGGCAATGTACGCCCCAGCGGGATTCGAAAAGGATGTTCCGTATGTTTTGGGAGTAGCTCAATTTCCCGATGGAACCAAAGTGTTTGGGCGACTTGACAAGTCGCTCCCTGACAACGTCATCAAGATCGGTATGAACATAAAGCTCAAGGCCGTCGATCTGAATAACGGACGTTTGAGTTATGAACTGACGTCTGCCTGATCAGACCCTCGAGTTGATCAGATTCCCGGTCATTCTGAGACTAATTCCATTGGAGGGCTGGACAACCCGCTCCAGCCTTTCCAATTAACATTAGACCAAGCGCTCAAACAAACGTCTCTCGTCCTTGTAAACGCTTATCTGTGAACTAGCCTATTTGTAAGATGCCGAAGGAATAACCTTATTTGATCACTTGACGCCCATCGCTTCGTTTAAATCAACATCGCATATTTGAGCCATTGTTTATAAAGAAAGCAATCTTAGAGATGCGCAACTCTATTGTTGAGAGCAATCTGGATTAAGGATCCTGGCCATGAAACTTGGATTCTGGGAGGTCGCGTTGGGTTTAAGTCCCATTAATACTATTAATAAAAACGGATTTAAGCGGCGGCGCAAATTGTCGGCGCTGAGCTTATTGGGGCTCATGATCGTCACATCCGGTTGCGGTAAGTCCTCTAACGATTTTGTTCCACCCCCTCCAGAGGTAACGCTGAAGCATCCTGTCGAACAAGAGGTTACCACATACCTGGAGCATACAGGGGCTACGTCAGCGTTGGAATCCGTAGAGATCAGGGCGCGAGTCGCAGGTTATTTGGAAAGCGTCAAGTATCAGCCTCGCGCCAAGGTCAAAGCGGGCGATCTTTTGTTTGTAATTGACCCCAGACCCTACAGCGCCAAAGTTCAGCAGGCGCTCGGCGCATTAAACGCGCAGAAAGCGCAGTTGAGGATTCGACAGATCGAACTTGACAAATACACGGCCCTCGGTTCCAAGGAAGCTGTCGCAGAACTAAAATTGGAAGATACCAGGGCTGGACGAGATATGGCCGAGGCTGAACTCCAAAGGTCAAAGGCAAATCTGGATTCTGCCAAACTTGATCTTGAGTACACACACGTGAGATCCCCTATAAATGGGCGCGTAAGCCGAAATCTTGTTGATGTAGGCAATTTGGTAGGAGTAACAGGAGACACTCTCCTGGCCCAGGTTGTCAACGATGATTCCGTTTACGTGTATTTTAATTTGACCGAACGTGAGTTGTTGTCCTTGAATCGAAAATCTATCCGGGCCGATGGTGAATCTTCTCCGCAGAGTAGGCAGACCCCTGTGTACATGGGATTGGCGGATGAAATGGCGTACCCGCATGAAGGGAACTTGGACTATACGGACATCAAGGTTGACCAAAGCACAGGAACAATTCCGGTAAGGGCTATTTTCCCCAATTCTAAAGGATTGTTGTACCCAGGAATGTTCGCGCGTGTCCGAGTCCCAGTTGAAACGAAGGTAGAGATCCTTATCCCCGATGTGGCTGTGATGACCGACCAGGGGGGGAAATATGTGTTGGTTTGCAACGATAGCAACGTCGCCGAATTACGCAGAGTCAAAGTAGCGCAACTAGTCGGAGATATGAGGGTAGTGCAAAAAGGGCTGACAGCGAAGGATAACGTAATAGTCAACGGTTTACAGCGCACGCGACCTGGAGGCAAAGTTTACCCAACTACTGGGTCAGCTCAATCCGCGTCGCCCAGCGCAGCGGATCTTAAATCCGCAAAAGACTGAGCGAGGGGACCCCAGTGTTAAGCCGCTTTTTCATAGCCCGCCCCATATTCGCTTCTGTGATTTCAATACTCATAGTGATCGCAGGAGGGATGGCGGTCTTTACTTTGCCCGTGGCCAGATATCCCGAAATTACTCCCCCAATAGTCCAGGTAACGGCCAGTTACCCGGGAGCCGATCCAAAGGTCGTAGCTGACACTGTAGCAGCCCCGATAGAGCAGGAAGTCAACGGCGTTGAGAACATGCTCTACATGAGCAGCACCAGCGCAAGTGACGGTTCATACACGCTCAAGATAACATTTGAACTTGGAACGGACGCTGACACAGCGACTGTGTTAGTCCAAAACCGTGTTTCAAGGGCACTTCCCAAACTTCCGGAAGCCGTGCAACGGCTCGGAGTGAACACCAAAAAGACATCAACTACTTTTGTGGAGGTTTTTTCCATTTACTCAACGGATGGTGGTCATGACGACCTTTTCTTGACCAACTACGCCACGATCAACATCAAGGACCAACTCGCGCGTATTAAAGGGGTGGGGGACATCATTTGCTTTCCGACAAAAGACTACAGCATGAGAGTTTGGCTTGATCCAAACAGGCTGGAATATAATAGCCTTACAACCAATGATGTCGTTAACGCCCTCAGACAGCAGAATGTGCAGGTGGCGGCAGGACAGATAGGCCAGCAGCCTGCTCCTCCGGGGCAACATTTCCAGTTGACGGTAAACACCCTCGGACGTTTGACGGATCTGGATCAATTTGAAAACATCATTGTAAAGGTAGCCGACGGAACAAGAGTTACACGTCTGCGAGACGTGGCCCGCGTGGAACTTGGGGGAAAGACATATGACACAGTGTCCTTAATGAACGGTGTCCCTTCAGCCAGTGTTGTCGTGTTTCAATCGCCCGGTTCGAATGCGCTGGATGTAGCGGATCAGGTTACAAAGACCATGCAATCTCTCAAGCGGGATTTCCCTAGTGGGCTTGATTATAAAATAGTTTACGACGCGTCAGAGTTTGTAAGAGTGTCAATCCATGAGGTCATAAAGACGCTGTTGGAGGCTTTTCTTCTTGTTTCGCTTGTTGTGTTCGTTTTCCTGCAAGATTGGCGCGCTACATTGATTCCAGCCATCACCATCCCGGTTTCTCTCATAGGAACTTTTGCTGTAATGGCTTTGACAGGGTTGTCCATTAACATGATAACCCTATTCGGCATGGTTCTAGCCATAGGTATCGTAGTTGATGACGCAATAGTAGTCGTTGAAAATGTCGAGCGTAATATGCGTGAGTTCGGGTATTCTCCACGAAAAGCGGCGGTCAAGGCAATGGGAGAGATAACAGGGGCGATCATCGGGATTACCTTGGTCCTTATGGCGGTGTTTGTTCCCGCCGCTTTCCTCAGAGGTATCTCAGGGCAGCTTTACCGGCAGTTTTCTCTGACTATTGCGTTTACCACATTATTCAGCGCTATAAACGCTCTAACACTGAGCCCGGCCCTCTGCGCATTGCTGCTCCGTCCACATCAGAACAGGGCTCGTGGCTTTTTTGGGGCATTTAATAGAATCTTTGACCGCATAACCGAATCGTACACTCGTGCTGTGATTTGGTGTATGGGCCACGTGCGGCTGATGATCGGTATTTTTGCGCTGCTGGTGTTGTCTGCCTATTTTGGACTTCTTCGCGTGCCTACCGGGTTTCTTCCGGCGGAGGATGATGGTCTTATCCTTATCAACGCTCAGTTGCCGGACGGAGCCTCACTCAGCAGGTCCAAGGCGACTGTGGATCGCGTCACCAAGATTCTGAAAGGCACAAAAGGAGTGGCCAATTTCAACCTGATTCCCGGCTGGTCCATAATTGACGGAAACGCAGCCAATGTCGGTGGCGGGTTCGTGGCGTTGGAGCCTTGGGATGATCGTCTCAAGGATGGTCGCTCAAAGAGTGTCATTATGGCCGAGCTTTTCGCTAAGTTCTCGAAGATCCAGGAAGCCATAGTGTTTCCATTTTCTCTTCCGCCAATCCCGGGGGTTGGTCAGGGAGGCGGTTTTGAGATGCAGGTGGAGGATCGCTCCGGTCTTGGGCTTGTAGCCTTAGAACAGGCGGTCAATGAACTGGCCGCTGCGGGAAGATCCCGACCCGAGTTCCGTTCCGCATTCGCAACTTTTCGTGCCCAGGTTCCATCTCTTTTTGTAGATGTGGACAGAGTAAAGGCGCTGAAACTGAATATCCCACTACAAACAGTCTTTGATACCATGCAATCATTTCTTGGCTCAACTTATGTTAATGATTTCAATAAATTTGGTAGGACCTGGCAACTAACGGTTCAGGCAGATACCGAATTCCGTATGCGGCCTAAAGATATTGAAAGATTGCAGGTCCGCAATCTTGACGGAAAGATGGTTCCTCTGGGAACTATTGTCAAAGTGGCGGATGACCTCGGCCCTCAAAGAGTGGACAGATTCAATATGTTTCCGGCTGCCCGTGTATTTGGCGAAACGGCCCCTGGGGTAAGTTCCGGTAGGGCGTTGGAGCTAATGGAGCAACTGGCCGCGACGCATCTGCCTTACGGTATGGGATATGAATGGACGGGCATGGCCTATCAGGAGAAGAAGACCAGTGGTCAGATGGGGCTAGTGGTTGGATTGGCGGTTTTAGTGGTGGTGCTGATCCTGGCAGCGCAATATGAAAGTTGGGTCGATCCGGCAGCGGTGGTTCTGATAGTTCCTCTGGCGGTCTTGGGGGCTGTTGCGGCTTTGATGATAAGAAGTCTTGACAATAACCTTTACACCCAAGTTGGACTGGTGCTCCTTGTCGGGTTGGCTGCGAAGAATTCCATACTCATCGTTGAATTTGCAAGGCGACGGCTTGCGGCAGGAGACGACGTTTTTCAGGCTACACTGGAAGGAGCTAGGACACGATTTCGCCCCATCCTGATGACTTCTCTGGCTTTTGTGGCAGGAGTTTCCCCTCTCATGATCGCGACCGGCGCTGGAGCCGCAGGGAGACAGGCGCTGGGGACTGCTGTGGTTGGTGGGATGATTGGCGTCACCATCCTGGGGATTTTCTTCACTCCTGTTTTGTATCTGGCTCTACAAAAGATGAAGAAAAGGTTTGCCAATTCTCGGCCGTCTAAGCAACTGAAAGATTCAAATGACGATATGGAATAGTTTTTCTGGACCCGCCGCAATCAAATGAAGTGGGGCTTTATATCGTTCATCCATTGTCAATTACCTCACGAACTGTGGTCAAGAATTGTCCCATGTCGTAAGGTTTTCCGAGGAATCCTTTTGCCCCGCTTTCTAATAACTCTCTGACCTCACCATTCATGGAATGACCGCTGGCTATAAGTACCCTGGCTTCGGGGTTAACTCGGAGAATCTCCGTAAGACATCGCTTCCCGTCCATCTCGGGCATGATCAGGTCCAGGACAATCAGCGAGATCCTTTTACCCTCCCTCTCGTAAATTTCCAAGGCCTCTTTTCCATCGCCGGCCAAGATGACCTCGTATCCGAAACTCTTTAGGGTTGACTCACAAAGTTCTCTAATCACTTCATCATCTTCCACCACTAGAATGGTCTCCATACCACCAGGAATCGCCAAATCATCTATTGCAGGGCTAGAATCTTTTCTTGTCTCATTTACCGGGAAGTAAATTTTGAATGTGGTCCCATTCCCGGGTTCGCTGGAACACAGTATGTGTCCATCGTGTTTCTTAACGATGCCATAAACGGTCGCAAGCCCCAGGCCAGTGCCTTTGGTGACCCCCTTGGTAGTGAAGAAGGGCTCAAAAATATGAGCCACCGTTTCAGCCTCCATGCCAACGCCAGTGTCCGAAACAGTTAACAAAACATGTCGACCTGGTTTTAATCCAATATGATCGCAACAATAGTTTTCATCCAGGATTGCGTTTGAAGTTCCAAAGGTCAACGTCCCGCCGTAGGGCATGGCGTCCATGGCGTTTACCCCGAGATTCATCAGGATTTGGCCTAACTGTGACCGGTCAGCTTGGACTAATTCCAGGTCCCCTGTTAGATGCAAGTCAATTTTTATGGTCTTGGGGATCGCACGAGACATAAGTTGTTGGATCTGAAATACCTCTGAATTCAAATTAACAGGTTGATACACTGGCTCAACCTTTCGGCTAAAAGTGAGTAAGTTTTTAACGAGATCCGTTCCACGCTTTCCTGCTTCAAGTATCTTATGAATTTCTGAGTAATCTTTTTCTCCTTCCTTCTTACGTTGAAGCAGAGCTTCTGAATATCCCAACACTATCTGGAGAAGATTATTGAAATCGTGGGCAATACCTCCGGCTAGCGTCCCCACCGCCTTCATCTTTTGAGCCTGAAGAAGTTGGGCTCTGAGACTCTTGTCTTGAGTAATATCACGAAGGGTTACCACGTTCCCTGCCGGTTTTCCTGCGTCATCTCTTAGTAGCGCGGCGCTGATATTGATGTCCAGACAACGGCCATCCTTGGTTATTCGTCTGGTTTCAAAAGAAGGAACTACTTTCCCTTGGTAGAGAAGCTTTAGGGTTTCTATAGTCTTAGGTTTTTCTTCTTCAGGAACATAATCGATTCGTTTTCCAATCAACTCCTCTTCCGACCAGCCGAAAGTTTTTTCAAAGGCGGGGTTAACGTAAATGACTCCTCCGCCCTGGTCATAAACAACAATGGGATCCGGCGAGGATTTGAGGACGGTCCGATACTTCTCCTCGCTATCTCTGAGGGCTTGTTCAGCCAGTTTTCGAGGCATTACATCTTCCATCACAGCCAGGCATCCTTCAACTTTTCCTTGTTCAGATAACTTGGGAGTAAGAATCGCTCTCATACAAATTTCCTTGCCCCACTTGGTCCTGTAAAAAATGTTGGTGTCAATCTGCCTGTTCTCGGCCATGCAAGTTTTGAAGAGCCCAGAAATTGCCGTTTCTGCGAACGGAGGGAAAGTGATTACGTTGATCTCATTTCTAGCGTCTGCTCCAGGAGATCCAAGAATTTCCAAGACTGAACGATTAACTTCCAGAATTGAGCCGTCAAGGTTTACAAGCGCTATGCCAATGGGGGCGCTGTCAAATAGGAGACGATATTTTTCCTCTGATCCTTTCAATTTGGCTGTTCGTTCCGCTACTCTGATCTCCAATTCTTCTTTGGATTTGCGAAGTTCTTCCTCGGCTCGTTTCAACTTTGTGTGATCGTTGCCTATAGACAGTATTTCCGCCACTTTTCCGTTTTCGTCGAATATCGGCTTGTTGGTCCACGAAATCCAGACACGTTCCCCGTTATGACGGATGTTTTCGTTCTGATTTTTCTCATAAAGATCAGGATGAATAAATATGTCTTGAATCATCTCCTGAAGGTTCTTACCCGCATGGTCGGTTTCTGGGACGATGGTATCAACGACATTTCTGCCCAGGATTTCTTCTGCGTTATACCCGAAAAAGTCCTGGCCGAACTTGTTCAGGAAGGTGATCTTTCCCTCCCTGTCCCACCTTAGGATGACGCTGTTGGTGTACTCAACTAGTTCTCTGTAATTATCTTGAATCTTCCGGAGAGAATCCATCGCCTGATTGCATCCTGCGATGTCATTGACTCCCGTATCAACAGCCTCGTGGGTGGAGAACTCATCCGGGATCTCTTTAAATTCATCAACAAGCTGTCCTTGAGGGTTATCCTGGTTTTGCATGTGATGGTCCCCTGGAGTTGAAATACATCGTTAGAAGATCTCATTAGTAACCCATTTTCTATATAGAAAATGTCAATGATAAAATATACAAAAAAACTTAACAGCTACCCGTAAACTTGATGATTTTACAGGCTGGAGCGGAACCTCTGTGGTCATTTTGGAATTGGAGAGACGTCTTCATGATTATGATGTCCGATCGTATCTGTCGGTGGACATGTGTGAAAATTTGTTCTTGCGGTAATCAATAAAAGAGCTTATAGATATATACATATAGGCATAGATAGAGGCTCAAGCTTGAGTGAACTTTCCACTGCTAGCCACATCCAAATTCTACCAGTCAATACAGTTTGTTTAAAGCGCGGAAAGAAGCTCATGGAAGGATAGTCCGATGATGCCGCCACATAGTCGTCTTTAAGGAGAACGGAAATGTTGAGAGTTCTGAAACAGCTTTTTGGAGGCGTTCTCTCACCAGAGCAAGAGCCCATCACATTTTCTGAAATTTTCAACCGGTTTGAAAATACGCTACTTCCGGATCACGACAGGGCTATGGAAATCATTGCCGATTTGGCGGAAAAGTCGTGTGGAGAGTATATATTCGATCGAAAATATCTCCAGGATTCTGTGCGGGATCTGCAGAATATTTTGCTCAGGATGATAAGGGAACTGAACCTGATTGGATCCAATCGCTACATGGAACTTTATTCGACATTGGATCGAGTTTTCCCAGTACATCCCGAGTTTTCGGGGCGACTAATGATGTGGGACGCTCCATACGTGGTTTCCCTTGACGAAGCGCCTGTGGACAATCCGGAACTAACGGGTGGAAAAGCGAATACCCTGGTTGAAATAATTCAGCGCCTTCGTTTTGATGTGCCTGACGGATTTGTGATCACCACTCAAGCCTACTACAGATTTCTCGACCAAAACCATCTTGGTGATCGAATTCAATTTTTGCTCAGAGGTTGGATGGCAGGTAATCAAAATTTAGATACCGCATGTAGTGAAATTCGCCAACGAATCCTGACTGGCGTAATTCCACAGGACCTTGCAGAAGCCATCAGTCAGTGGGCGCAAAAAGGCAGAGGAAATTGGTCAGTTCGTAGCAGCGCCTATGGGGAAGATGGGGAACTTTCTTTTGCCGGACTTCACCAAACCGTTTTGAACGTGGCTCCAGAAAAGGTTTTGGAGGCGTATAAAATTTGTGTGGCCAGCCTTTACTCTCCCGAAGCCGTCTGTTACCGGCATCAGATGGGTACTCTGGGGGACGAGTTTGCGATGGCGGTGCTTTGCCAGGAAATGATCGACAGTCAATCCAGCGGTGTTCTCCAAACCGTCTGCCTGGAATCCGCCGAGCCTTGTTGCATGTCAATTTACGCTTCATTTGGACTCGGGAGAACCACGGCGGAAGGGAGGGATGTCCTGGACCGTTACGTTGTAACCAAGGAACCTCCGTACGAAATCAGAAAGATGAGGATAGCCGATAAGGGATGGTTATTAAGGACAGCGCTCGGTGGAGGGGAAGAGGAATCAGTAATCTCCGAGGAAAAGCGTACGCAACCCGCCATTTCCGACAATGTGGCGCAGTCTCTGGCACATTGGGGAGTGATCTTGGAACGCTATTTTAGGCGACCGCTGGAATTAGAGTGGGCTGTGGATCCCGAAGGCCACTGCAAACTTCTTCAAGGCAGGCCCTTACTCTTGCCCCAGACGGCGGTCCTGGCTCCCGAGGACTGGCGGGCGTCTTGCTCTGGCTCCAAGATAATCCTTCGTGACATTGGAGATGTCGCACACGCTGGTGTCGGATCGGGATTGGTTCGCATCGTGCAATCTAATGAGGATATGGCCAAGTTTACTGACGGGGCAGTCCTGGTGACCCGCTACACGGCGCCATGGCTCGCGCGAATTGTGCCAAAAGCCCGCGCTATCATTTCCGAACGGGGATCTGTCGCCGGACATCTTGCGACAATTGCAAGAGAGTTTCGCGTTCCCACACTTACGGGAGTGGAAGGGGCGACTAAAGTCCTGACCGACGGTATGGAAGTCACTGTTGATGCGCACCATCGGATAATTTATGAGGGTCGCGTAGAACAGTTGATCCATTACGAACTGATGCAGCCTACGGTTTTTGAGGATGCTCCTGAATTCCGCTTTCTTCGCAGGATTCTCCATCAAGTTGCGCCACTCAACCTGACCGACCCGCAATCTATAAACTATGCGCCGAAAGCATGCCGATCGGCTCATGACGTGATCAGATTCATACATGAAAAAGCCGTGCATGAGCTGATGGAAATCCCAACTTCGCTGAATCGATTCAAAGGCTCTGAGGTATGGAGCCTCGTGTCTGACGTTCCGCTGCCGTTGAGAATAGTTGATCTTGGGGGCGGACTTGATCCATTGGCTACAGGAAGCACGATTGGAACCGAGCAGATCAGATCATTGCCACTCAAGGCTCTGTTAGAAGGCTTGTCTCGGCCCGAGATGTGGCGTACGGAACCTGTTGTAGTCGATTTAAAGGGGATGATGTCGAGCTTAACAAAAACCTGGGATCCAAGTCGAGGCCCCGCTCTTTTTGGATTAAACTTGGCCGTTGTCAACGATGTTTACACCAATCTGAACTTACGACTCGGCTATCATCTCAACCTGATCGACGCTCGGATGGATGATGTGGATAACCAGAATCACATTTACTTCAGATTCATGGGGGGCGTGGCGGAACTCACGCGGCGATCCCGAAGAGCGCAGCTACTGGCGGACATCTTGGCGCGCTTTCATTTCAAAGTAAGGGTCCAGGGTGATCTTGTTGTCGGCAGGATCCTACACATTCCGAAGGCTGAAATCAGTTCCCGCCTCAAAGTTCTAGGCGCATTGGTCGGTTTTACCAGACAGCTGGATATTCAGTTGCGAAATGATCAGGACGTTGAAGAACACGTCGAAGCTTTCGTGATAGGGTACGGCGCTATCCCAAGTCCTGGCGTTTCTACATAAGAGCGGAGCCTCAAGGGAGAAAACATGGGAATCATCGGAAGAATCTGGAACCGTAAGACATCAGGAGTAGGTCCGGGAGGAGGCTGGATGGGAACCGCAAAAAGAATCTGGGGCCAGGGACCCGCCGAGATGGTGTGCAAGCCTCCAAACATATGGGCGGATGATCGAATTTTCTTCGCCTGGCAGCGCAGTCACATGGCCAACGAAAGAACCTTTCTCTCCTGGAGCCGTACCAGTATCTCTCTGTTGGCGTTTGGTTTTGTTATTGAAAAGTTTGAGCTGTTCATGCATCAGATAGCTCATTTAGGTGGTTCTACGATGAGCATTCCCAGCCAACAGGGGATGATATATTTAAGTTTTTTCTGCTTCGGTATGGCTGGATTAAGCTCCATCGTAGCCGGATGGCGCTTTCTTGCAGTGAGACGTCACCTCAACTGGGGAATGGCCTCATACTCATTTATACCAGACGTGCTGGTCGTGGCCTCGGTCATGGTGATAATTGTTGTGACTCTGGCGCTGACGTTCCCGAGGCTCATCGGAATAATCGGTGAGATTTAACCACTCGGTTGGCAAACGTCGACGGAGCTATTGATTGCGCCGGCGCTTCTTGGCTTCTTGTCTATTTCTTGGGTGACAGGACCACCCAAAATTGTTTCTTATACTCCGAAATCAAACGAACTGAACTAAACGTTGCGTCGAGGGGCTCGCTCGTTGTGGATATTGACTGGGGCGTGCGGTGAATTATATTTGCTGTAGGATTCAATGCGTCTTCTTTGGCAAGCCACCTCAATCCTGAGGGGGACCGTATGAGCCCTTTTGTAAGTTAAGGAATTCTGCCCCGCCCGGGCGGCATCCTAAACACCCCCTGAATGGCTTGACTGCAGGATCATTCCGGTAAGCAAGCACTGTGCATTTGGAGCGCTTTTGCCATGATTAAAAAAAAGGATGCTGAGTTAGCCGGCAATAGATTCAAAGACCAAAATCACCTGGATACGAGCGCTCTGCAGAAAAGCGTCACGGGTCAAGTCTTGACCGCATCTGACCCAGACTTCGAGAAAATTGCTCTCGATGTTTGGAACAAATATGAAGCAGCTAACCGCCGGCCTCAATTGATTGTTCGCGTGGCCAACGAACAAGACGTAGTCGAGGCTGTAAAATTTGCAAAAGCACGCAAACTGAAGGTCGTCGTGCGTGGAGGTGGGCACAACTGGTGCAATCCTTCACTGCGCACTGGTGGCATGATGATCGATCTGACCAGTCTCAATCAGGTCATTTCCATAGATGCAAAGGGGCGCAAGGCTGTGGTTCAGCCAATTGTCAGCAATCGGGAAATTCAAACTCACGTCAATGCTCAGAATTTGGCCTATCCCAGCGGGCATTGCCCGCCGGTCAAATTGAGTGGTTATCTCCTCTGTGGAGGGATGTCATGGAATCAGGGTGTCTGGGGAACTGGCATCGGCAGCGTCGAAGCAGTTGAGTTAGTCACCCCCAATGGAGACATCATTACTGCCAACAAAGATCAAAACACCGATTACTATTGGGCTGCTCGTGGGGCCGGGCCGGGTTTCTTCGGGGTCGCAATTCGCTACCACCTCAAGCTCTATGATTTGCCAAAGGTGATAGCCTGCAGCTCTTATTATTATCCTATAGGAGAAGTCGATACTGTTGCTCAGTGGCTTGAATCCATAGCAGGCAAGTTGCCTCCGAACATTGAATTGAGTCTGTTCATGCTGACTGCGCCACCTGAGCTTGCGGAAAAATGCGAGGCAGATGCCCGTAAAGTATGTATGGTAGCTGCAACGATTTTCGCTGATTCGAAGGAGGAAGCAAATTCTTCACTCAAAACTCTCGATGATTGCCCGATCATTGCGAAATGTCTCTCCAAAACTGTAGCGGTCCCCTACGACTTCGAGGCTTTGTTTGATGCGTCCGGAACTCTGTGGCCCGCCGATCACCGCAACCAAGTTGAAGCGGTCTTCTCGAACTCCAAACTGGCGGACCTGTTCCACGGAGTCCGCGACTATTTCCTGAAGACGCCGTCACCTACCACTCTGATCATGTTCGCAATTTTCACCGGCCCCAACATCCCAGCCCCGCTTCCCGATGCCGCATTCTCCATGAGCGCCCATTATTATGGCGGACCATGGACGCAGTGGACGAAAGCGGAGGACGACGAAGCCAACACGCGATGGCACAGGAAGTGCCTGGAGCTGCTTAAACCGTTTGTCGCGGGGTATTACATCGGCGAATCGGACACGGTCACGTATCCAAACATCGTTCAGGAATCATATACCGAAGGCAAGTGGAAGCGCCTCAAAGAGTTGCGAAAGAAATATGATCCGGATGGGGTGTTCTTCGATTATTCTGACGGGTTGAGTTGAGAGTAGCTGGGAGTCTCGATTTATCTCTGTTCCCCAAAAGGACTCCGGCAATTCTTCGATGGTGTACCCAAGGCTCCTGACGCCGGTTTCAATCCGGAGCTTATGGAATGAAGGGCCTCAATTTGAATTCCACGTTTAATGTCTTATGGATAATGAAGATCTCAGTGATGCCGCGTTCGGGGTCAATCCCGAATATGCTTCCATGTGTTCTGTTGTTCATATCGGCCTAGAGTGAGGCGCCAATGCGTCAGGGCCGGAGAACTTCCGGTCGTCCAAGAGCCATCTTTGTTACACAACGTAGCGCTTTTCAGCGTGACCAACTTTTGAGAGGAGGAACCGTCATGACAGGCGCCAGTTGCGCGATCCGAGGAACTTTCTTCGATTTCATAGACGACCCGTGGAAGCACATCGGAAAGGAGCAGGACGCTGCCCGCTTCATCCGCGACGGATTGCTCGTCGTCAAGGACGGGATGATAGTGGATTTTGGCGCCTTCGCCGACATCTCGCCGCGCTACCCCGAGTTTCCGGTTACCCATCTGCAAAATCGGCTGATCCTCCCGGGGTTCATCGACGGGCACATTCACTTTCCTCAGGTTCGGGTCCTCGGGGCATACGGTAACCAGTTGCTTGATTGGCTTCAAACCTGGATCTTTCCGGAAGAGCTGAAGTATAGCGACCGCGACTATTCGCGCACCGCTGCCAGGTATTTCTTCGACGCCCTGCTGGCCGGGGGCACAACAACATGCCTGACGTTTACCACCAGCAGCCCCGTCTCGACGGAGGAGTTTTTTGACGAGGCGGCTCGGCGTAACATGCGCGTGATCGCCGGCCTGACCGGAATTGACCGTTTCGCGCCGGACGAGGTCCTCATCACGCCGGATGAATTCTACCGCGAGTCCAAGCGGCTCATTGAGCGCTACCACCGCAAGGGCCGCAATCTCTACGCTATCACGCCACGCTTCGCTGTGGGCTGCACCGGGGAAATGATGGACCGCTGCCGGCAGTTGAAGCAGGAGCACAATGACTGCTGGGTCAACACGCACATCTCCGAGAACCCGTCCGAGATTCGCACAGCGCACAACTACTTTCCCGGTTGCGAGGACTACACGCAGGTCCACCAGGAACACGGACTGCTGGGACCGAAGTTCACCGCCGGCCACGGGGTCTGGCTCTCCAATGACGAGTTGCGACGCTTTTCGAAGGCGGGCGCAGCGATTGCGTTCTGCCCGCTGTCGAACCTGTTCCTAGGCAGTGGCCTCTTCCGCCTGGGCCGCGCTACGGACCCCGAGTACCCCGTCCGCATCACAGTAGGATGCGACATGGGCGGAGGCAACGCGTTCACCATCGTTCGCGTGCTCGAGGAAGCCTATAAGGTAGGCATGTGCAACAACACCATGCTAGACGGTTCCGTCAATCCGCGTGAGCAAGACCTGGCCGAGGCTGAACGGAACAAACTATCACCCTACCGGGCGTTTTACCTGGCCACCCTCGGAGGCGCCCATGCGCTGTACCTCGACGACATGCTGGGCAACTTCGACAAGGGAAAAGAGGCCGACTTCGTCGCTGTCGACTGGAACGCCGGGCAACTGGCAATGCGCTGGCGCCAGTCGCTCATCGTGGAGGGCGCCGGCCCGGAGACCATCGAGCAGGCGGCCCAGCTACTGTTCGGCGTCATGACGGTCGGCGACGACCGCAACATCGACGAGACGTGGGTCGCAGGAAAGCGCGCCTACAAGAAAGCTCCTGAAGGAGCGTAGGTGTAAATCAGCGGCGAGGTTGAGCCTCGCGCCTGTTTGCTGAACAGTGCGTGTTCAGATATTAGAACATGAGGAGTTAAAGCTTGGAAGTGCATATCTCGCGGGCTTCCGCAGTTGTGGTTCAACAAGTCCCACCTGTCCTTGCGGAATGGTTCATGGAGTGGCAGAGCGGCGTCACTGGGGCCGCCGAGGGCTTTGCCGGCTACCGCGGCACAGAGGTCTATCCTCCAGGTGACAGCCGGCGAAACGAGTGGGTGGTGGTGATACACTTCGACGATGAGAAGTCACTTCAGGGGTGGCTGGACTCGTCGGTTCGGTCGCAGTGGGTGGAGAAACTGCAAGCGCAGGTCGGCGACTTCGAACTGAAAACGCTACCGGGCGGCTTCGGCTCCTGGTTCACGGGCCTTGCTCACGGTCCGGAGCAAACGCCTCCGCCATCGTGGAAGATGGCCCTAACGGTGCTTCTCGGCCTCTATCCCACTGTTATGGCGCTCACGCTCTTTCCTGGGCCGTATATGGAGCCATTGGGACTGGCCTTGGCCATGCTGATCGGCAACGCCCTGAGCGTGTCCATTCTCCAATGGGCCGTGATGCCCGTGCTGAACTCCTTACTCGCTCCTTGGCTCAAGGCGAATTCGGAAAAGGATAGGGCTTTGTCTGCCGGAGGATTTTTGCTGATTCTTGTCCTTTTGACGGGCTTGGCCCTCCTGTTTCGTCAGGTGACGGGATAGAAGTACTCAAAGTGACGCATCCATCATGATGCCAAGGTGATCGGCTCCGGCAATTCCCAATTATCGGCGGAGCGACAATTGGAAGCGAACGGCGGTGTAACATGGATCTCAACACTGTTTCTGAAGTAGTTCGTCCCTCAACCAGGGATGACGTCCCTGACTGGCGCGACTCGGATGCCTGGCTGGCCGGAGGAACGTGGCTTTTCTCTGAACAGCAGCCTGGCGTGCGCCGACTCATTGATCTCGAAGGGCTCCGCTGGCCATCGCTGCAAGTTCATGAGCTAGGTCTCACAATTGCAGCGACGTGCAAGATCAGCCAGCTTTACTCTCTCGTTACGCCACCTGAGTGGCGGGCGGCCCCGCTGATCCGCGAGTGCTGTAGGTCGCTGCTGGCATCATTCAAAATCTGGAACACTGCGACCGTGGGTGGGAACATCTGCATGTCCCTGCCGGCCGGAGCGATGACCTCCCTGACTGCCGCTCTCGAAGGTGTTTGCACGATCTGGCGGCGTGATGGCAGTGAGCAGGCCGTGCCGGTCGTAGATTTCGTCACCGGAGTTCACCAGAACCTCATCAGACCGGGCGACTTGCTTCGCAGCGTCGACTTGCCGGCATCCGCCCTTCAAAAGCGAACGAGCTTTCGCCGAATGTCCCTGACCCACATGGGCCGGTCCTCGGCGCTACTGATCGCCACCTTATGCCCGCTCGACGGGAGTATGGCGCTCACTGTCACCGCTGCTACCGAGCGACCCGTTAGGATTGAGTTTTCTCGGATCCCTCCTGCCGATCAACTCCGAAGCAAGCTCCGCGAAGCAATCCCGGATTCTTGGTACCTGGATGACGTTCACGGGACACCCGATTACCGCAAACACTTAACCTACTACTTCGCTGAGGACATCCGTAGAGAACTCTCGGCAGGAGGAGGCGCATGACCTATCACATCAACGGTAGGACCTTCTCCACCGAGCCACGACCCGGGCAGTGCCTGCGCAGCTTCCTGCGCGATTTGGGATGGTTCGGAGTCAAGAAGGGATGCGATACGGGGGATTGTGGAGCCTGTACAGTCTGGCTCGATGGTGTTCCCGTCCACAGTTGCCTGGTGCCGGCTTTTCGCGCTGCCGGCCGACAAGTGACGACGATCGAGGGACTGGCCGGCAATGGGAAACTGCATCCCGTGCAGCAGGCGTTGATCGACGCACAGGGTTTCCAGTGTGGTTTCTGTACATGTGGGTTGACGATGACAGCGGCCAGCCTCAACGAGGAAGACCTCCAGGACCTTCCTCGCTCGCTCAAGGGTAATCTATGCCGCTGCACTGGATACCACTCGATAGAGGACGCAATCCGCAGGATCAAATCGATCGAGGAACCGACCCCAGGAGCTTCCGTCGGGAGTAGCGTTGCAGCGCCGGCATCTTCAGCAATCGTCACGGGGAAGGCGCGGTATACCCTCGACATGCGCATCGACGGAATGCTGCACTTGAAACTGCTCCGGTCGCCTCATGCGCACGCGCGAATCCTGTCCATTCGTAAGGACCGCGCACTGGCGACGCCCGGTGTCCACGAGGTTTTCACGTGGGAGGATGTCCCACGGCTACTGTTTACCGCTGCCAATCACGACGATTATCACTCCGATCCCAACGACACGTATATTCTGGACAACGTGGTCCGTCACGTCGGTCAGCGCGTCGCTGCCGTGCTGGCGGATAGCGAGGGGGCTGCGGAGGAGGGATGCCGCCGCCTGGAGGTAGACTATCAATTGCTGCCGGCTGTTTTCGATCCTGAGGAAGCGATGAGGATCGGTGCGCCCGTGCTCCATGACAAAGGCGTGGAGTCCCGCATCCAGCGTCCGGGCCGAAACATCCTGCTCGAACTCCACGGCGGCGTTGGTGATGTCGAGGTCGGCCTCGCGCAGGCGGATGTCATCCACGAAGCGACCTATTCGACGCACCGAGCCCAGCATGCTCATCTGGAGACGCACTGCACGATCTCGTGGATCGACGACGACCGTCGTCTGAACGTCCGTACCAGCACGCAGACCCCGTTCCTTACCAAGGCAAAGCTGTGCTATCTCTTTAGCCTGTATCCGGACAGTGTGCGTGTCTTCTGCGAGCGTGTCGGGGGTGGCTTTGGGGCGAAGCAGGAAATGGTGACAGAGGATATTTGCGCCTTTGCCTCGATCAAGACCGGCAGGCCGGTACAGCTCGAGTATACGCGGGAGGAGCAATTCTTCGGCGCCACGACGCGACATCCGATGAAAATCCATGTGAAGGCCGGGGCCAAACGCGACGGCACGCTGACTGCTCTCCAGTTGCGTATCGTTTCCAATACCGGAGCTTACGGCACGCATGGAGGCTCCACACTTTTCCATTCCACTGGTGAATCGGTTGCGGTTTATCGTTGCCCGAACAAGAAGATCGATGCTTTCGCTGTCTATACGAACACTGTTCCTGCGGGGGCCTTTCGAGGTTACGGGCTGACGCAGACTATTTTTGCGGTCGAGTCGGCGATGGACGAACTGGCCCGAGGTTTGAACATCGACCCCATCGAGTTCCGACATCGTAATGTCATACGCCCTTACGATCCGATGACGTCCCTGAGCGGGGAGCCGCACGACCTGGACTACGGAAGCTATGGACTGGACCAGTGCCTCGATCTGGTGCGCGACGCTCTCGCCCGAGGCAAGGGACGGGCATGCCCCGAGGGAGATGAGTGGCTAGTAGGAAAGGGTGTCGGTCTGGCAATGATTGGTTGCGCCCCGCCCACCGAGCATCGTTCCGAGGCATGTCTCAGTCTGGAAGGGGATGGTAATTACCACCTGACCATCGGGTCGCCGGAATTTGGCAATGGTTCAACCACGGTCCGCCACCAGATTGCGGCCACGGTGCTTGGCGCTTCCCCGGAGTGCGTGATCTCGATCCAATCCGACACCGATCGCACCGGTTATGATACCGGGCCGTTCGGCAGCACTGGGACGACCGTCGCCGGGAAGGCGGTGCATGAAGCGGCCAAATCCCTCCGGGATCGCATCCTGGATTTTGCTGCCGGGCATTGTGGTACGGCTCGCGACAAATGCCGACTGGAACCGGACACTGTTGTTTGTGATGGCGCCCGCATGAGCCTGGTTGATCTTCACAACTTAGCGCGGCAGGCGGGGCAGGTTCTGCGGGTCGTACGCAAGGCCCATGGAACCCCGCGAACCGTAGCTTTCAACGTGCACGGTTTCTGGATTGCGGTCCATCGTATTACCGGGGAAATCAAGATCCTCCAGAGCGTTCAGGCAGTCGATGCTGGGGTAGTGATCAATCCGCAGCAGCTCCGAGGCCAAGTCGAAGGCTCTATCGCCCAGGGACTGGGATGGGCCCTGTACGAAAAAATAGTGTTCGACAAGGAAGGGCGGGTCGTCAACCCGACATTCCGTAACTACCGCATCCCGGCTTATGCCGACATCCCACGCAGCGAGGTCTATTTTGCCCAGACAACGGACACCTTTGGCCCACTAGGAGCGAAGAGCATGAGCGAAGCGCCGATCAACCCGGTAGCCCCCGCGCTGGCCAACGCTCTGGCCGATGCGACCGGCATCCGCTTTCATGATCTTCCACTAGCCCCTGATCGTATTTACAGCGCCATCCTGGCGGAACACCCACTAGGCCCGGCGGACTACGACCGACAATGGGGATCGCCTGACACCTGACGACCTTACGCAGACGCAAGAGCCCGCACGAATTAGCCAACTAACTTGCGCTGCAAACGTTTCGGATCAATAGAAGATAGTGAAACACCCCGAGACGGCATTTTAAACTGAGGGGAACCATCGGATGACTTATCACAATCCCCAAAACAACGAAAATGGCGCCTGATTTGTATAATTTTGTATATGAAGTTATTCTATAAAAGTTGGACTACCGAATAAGGAGGACCGCTGTGGTGGGTAGAGTCGCACTGGCCTTGATAATCGGTTCAATTTTAATGGTTTCGGGAGTGAGCGCCGAAAACACCGGCTTAAGTCAGGATGAAATCGCCATTCGAAAAGCCATTGAATCCTATGAAGACACTTATAACCACGGGGACGCCTCGGCTGCGGCTGAGCATTGGAGCCTGGACGGCACATACATAGGCCAGGATGGAGAACTCGCAAAGGGGCCGAACGAAATACGACCCGCTTTGGAAAAGCTTTTTGCCGAACAAAAGGGCATCCAGGTGAAGGCGGCTATTTTCCGCGTTGAACTCCAATCGCCTGATCTAGCGATATCCAAAGGTTTTGCGGTGTTCCATAGTCCCAAGGAAAAGAAAGAAGAAGTTCTTTTCACCGCTACTCTCGTAAAAGAAAACGGGATGTGGAAGCTTTCTAAAGTGGAAGAAGCTGAATCCCCGGTTCCTATTGCCACAATCGCAAAGCTTGGCGCACTCGAATGGCTGGTTGGCGACTGGGTGGACCAGGACGAAAACGCCAGAGTAGAAACAACATATCGCTGGGCCAAGGACTATGCCTTCATTAACGGCGCATTCCGTGTGACAGTGGGGGATCGCGTGGATCTCGAGGGTACACAGGTCATTGGTTGGGATCCTGTGGCAAAAAAGATTCGCTCCTGGATATTCGACACCAAAGCAGGTTTTGGGGAAGGTGAATGGTCCAGGGCGGGCAATAGATGGACAGTGAAGGTGAAAAGCATCCTTGGTACTGGTCAGAAAGCATCATCCATGAACATCTATACATATGTGGACCCGAACGCATTCACCTGGCAGTCCGTTAGCCGTGAAGTGGAAGGAGAACTTCTTCCGGACATCGATGAGGTGACCGTAGTAAGGAAGATCGCCCAAAAAGCTCAACCAGAATCCGGGAAATGACGGAGGAGTTCATGAAAAGACTAGCTGTATTCGCTCTGCCTATGCTGTTTGTATTTTTCCTCTTTTTAAACGCTGACGACGCCTTCTCACGAGGAGGGGGCCGAGGCGGAGGCTTTGGAGGTGGAGGCGCGGCCTATCGAGGAGGGGGCGCCGCTTCCCGCAGTCCTTCCATGAGTTCCCATTCCCCATCGCGCTCATCAGCTTCGCAGTCAAAACCGAGACAATCCAGCAATGTCTCATCTCAGTCACAGCGTTCTTCTTCTCCCAGCAAGGCTGCATCTAACCGCCCCAGTCATTCCGGCCAAAAACTTTCCCCGGCTGCCGGCTCAAAAATTCAGACCAAACTTCCCGGCGCAGGAGGATCTAAACCGAGTCGGAGTGATGTGCAGCAATTCTTGAATCTTCCCCAACAGGATGGAAAAGGTTTGTCGGATCTGGGAAAGGTCGGCGTTGGCGCAGCCGCGGGAGCGCTCGGATTTGCAGGGGCGCAGCAATTGCTGGGGTCCCAGAAGCCCGGAGGGGAAAGACCCGGTATTGCGGACAGGGGCGAGTCTGGCGGGAGACCTGGACTCGGAGATCGTCCCCAGGCGGGTACACTCCCTGCTGAAAGACCAAGAGCAGGTGGGCGTCCAGACCTTGGGGCCAGACCGGGCACAGCGGATCGTCCTTCGCAATTGCCTTCACGGGCAAATGCCGGCCAAATTCGAGACAACATGCAGGGACGATACGACAATCTTTTTACGCCACAATGGTGGAAAGACCATCCAAACATGGCCCAGGCTTATTGGCAAAACATGGGGAAATACCAATACGCTCGTAATCATTGGTGGAGGCCAGCTACCTGGGCCGCGTTGGGCGGTTGGGTGGCGGGAAGCGCCTGGGACTCTCCGGCCTATTATGATTATGGTGAAGGTGTATATTACGAGGACGAACAGGTCTACGTGAACGGAAAACGGGTCGCAAGCGCAGACGAATATTATCAGCAGGCCAGTGATCTCGCGACCAGCGCTCCCTCAACCCAGGCGCCTGAAACAGAATGGTTGCCGCTTGGGGTCTTCGCTATCTCGCGAGACCAGGCCACCGATTCAAATGCGCTATTGCAGCTTGCAGTCGACAAAGACGGAGTGATAGCTGGGACTTATTACAACACAGCCACCGACATCTCTCGGCCTGTGAAAGGCAAGGTCGACAAAAAGACCCAGCGAGCGGCATGGACTTTTGGTGACGGCAAGAACACCGATATAATCATGGAGACGGGCGTTTTCAATCTTACACAAGATCAAACCGAAGCGCTCGTGCATTTCGGCAATGAGAAGACAGAGCAATGGTTGTTGGTTCGGCTTGATCAGCCGAAAAATGATGAAAGCGCCAAAGAAACCAAAAAACAATAACGCATGCCGCCTGTCAAATAGTTGAAAGGATTTGACAGGCGGTCCGTTTCAAACTGTTCGTAGTGGAGCATGCTGCTTCATTCGTCAGCTTGTTGGATACGTCTTAATTTGTCTCTAAATGACTCCAATGGTTGCGCTCCGACGATTCTGTGGACCTCGTTGATGATAAAGGTCGGGACTGCAGTGATCCCATATCGAGCCGCTTCCTTCAAGCCTTCTTCTATCCTGGTCCGATAAAGCCCATCATCCAGAGAACGCTTCAATTCCTCAGGATCAAGGCCCACCTCTTGGGCCAACCTGAACAAAATCGTTGTGTCACCAATGTCGAGTAGATCGGTGAAGTACGCCCGGAAGACTTTCTCATGGAATGAATCGAAATTCCCATTGTCTCTCGCATATTCACTGGCCTCGAGAGCAGGCTGGGAGTTGGAGAGAAAAGAGCGTTCACCGAATCGGAGCCCAAAAGGCTCTCCCGCCTTATTGAAACCAGCGTAACGCTCCTTGATGTCCATACCTGGGAAGAGTGCAGAGAATGGAATTCCCTCAGGCGGAGTTGCGGGTCGTAACTGAAATGGAACCCAGGTTTCTTCGATTGGAAAATTCTTTTTCAATTCTTCGACAAGACCCTTGCCGATATAGCAGTACGGTCAGACATAATCCGAAAAAATTTTCATGTGAATGGTCATTAATCTTCTATCCTTTCAATATCCGCTATCCCGGCGCTTTGACCTGGGTTCAAAAGATTGTTGGAAAAGTCATTTCCCTTTCGCCAAATCACCTGGCTTCCAACTCTTGTCAAATGACGCTTCAGTCGGACCGTAAAGCCGGAGAATTACGAAAAAACCCTTACCGGGGACCGTACGGAGCCAATTAACCTCCTTTCCTTTTAGGGGCGTCGGCCCAAAACTGAGATCAATGGAGCCGTCGCCGTTGACGACAGGCTTGTCTCGGGAACCTAGCGAAGGGAAAGGCTGTCCATTGTCGAGACCTGACGAATTAGCCGCGTCATAGAGGGTCACGGACCAGAAGTTCTTTGCAGGCACATTTGCAGGCAGTTTCAGTAAATATTGACTGGCTCCGGTCAAGAGATCGCCATCGGCGTCCCGGTTAACGACCATGTAATTCGCTCCAAGTCCGGGCGTCTGCGAAATCATTCCGGGACTAATTGAGTAGTAGTTGGTGAAAAAGTTTATTCTGGCGTCCAGCGCACGATAAGCGGTGTTGGTCTTCAACCAGTTCAGGTCAAAAGGGTTGCCGGACGCGGCAGGGTTCGCCCATTGCCGATCAGGGTACACACGATACGAAACCCCATTGATGTCCGTTTCCTGAAGGCCGATGACACGGCTCATTTTGTAGGCGGTCTTGGCGGCTTGATCGAGAATAGCTATCGAACGGTCATCCGGATTGAACGGCTTACCTCTCTCAATACCGATCGAGCCGAGCATTCCCATCCAGTCTGGGTCACCCAATCCGTCAGTTTCGCTGTCCACTAGCAGCTTGAGTTGCTCGAAGGCTTGAAAGTCACTGGCAGGCAGCATATTTGCGGGAACCAGCGAGGCATTCGGGAATTCCATCTTCCTGGCCTTGGCTTCGTTGTTCAGTGGATAGATTTTGGTCTTTTCCAGCAAATCTACGGCAGGCTTCAGGTCCTTGGGATCCTGATAGAAGGCCCTCAAGAAAATGAAAACGTTGTTGGTCTCCGGTCGATAGACATAGTATCCATCAGGAATCATGCCGGTATAGCCTGGCGGCAGTAGCAGGAACTTGCCTCCCTGGCCCTTGTCCGGACCGAAGAAGCCGATATCGCCGAGGAAGTTCCGTCCCCGGATCGTAGGCCCTGGGATAGGACGTTGCCAGAAATCGAGCAGAATGCTCTGGAGCATTGGCGGCGCATCCAGCACTAAGGGCCCGTCCGTGCCGAGGTCGACATAACTCATTGCATAAAGAACGTCGGAATTGGGGGTGGTTACCAGGGTCCGGGCATTCAGGCGGTCCTTCCAGATGGGCAACACGTTGTAGCCGGCGCCGAATACTTTCTCGGACCCGGTTTTCATGCCCATGGTGTTGATAAGCGGCATCGCCCAGAGATAGGCCTGCGTCGCACGCTGAAACAGTAATTCATCGTTCAAGAGCTTGCTGGTCTCCGCGGTGGGCCGGTCTTCATGCATGGCGCTGTTGGCCAATAGTTCGAAGCTTGCAGCTTGCGCGAGCGTTCCCGCTATTATGATGAAAGCGCACACCAAAAGGCTCACGCTATTCAGTGATCTTTTCATGATGTTTCCCCTTCGGTCTATTTGGAGCGCTAATCCACTGGAATAGCATCGAATTATGTTTCCATGTTGCAGAGTCTCATGAGGATCGGAGGTTTCTCAGAAGCCTCCCTACTTGATCCGGCTGACTCTGCGTCGGTTAATTCTCTGGAAACTTGGGCTTGTTTCCAGACCTAGGAAGCACGGCTGGGGTATATCGGACCGCAATCACGCAAATGCCTTGCGATCTTGAGCGTCTTGGCTCGGTTGGAGAACCGCGGGATAGTTTCTCTGACCCTGATCGGTCACAGCATGGAGTCCCAGACGAACTGCTCAATGTAGATTACTATAGATTGTGGATATTTTAGTCAATATTTTGAAGTTAAGAACTTTCCCGATTTCTATTTGCACAAAACACTAAATCATTAATATTATGTTCTAAACTAGTTGATCTCGATGATGATTTGGGCAATTTTCTGGGGATATTATGTTTGACCATGAGGCGTTAAGAGAGTTATGCTTAAAAGCTTTAGAAAAATCTCTTTTTCAAGGAAAGCGGCGGAACATGAACCCGAGAGCTTGAGGAACACGTAGCGGCAGCCCATTGAGGATGACGCTCTATGAGAGATTCAAGGAAATACAGATATGGCTAAGTGGAAATGTAATACTTGTGGTTGGATTTATGATCCCGCCCAAGGTGATCCGGAAAATGGCATAGGCACGGGAACGGCGTTCGAGGATTTACCTGACACGTGGATTTGCCCCATATGCGCATCTACAAAAGACATGTTCGAAGTAGAAATCATGGCGCCAAGACCCACTGATGCTTCAAATATGGATCATGAAGAGCAGGAACTGTCTCTAGCAGAAGGAAAACTTTTTAGGGAACGCTTCGAAAACGTCTTTCGAGTGGCCCAAAAGCTAACGTCGTCAATGAACATTAGCGAAGTGCTGGAGATGATCCGGGACGAAGCAAGAGCGACCTTACCTCAATTGCAGGAGGTTTGTCTTCTTGTAACAGACCCTGAAGCCCATAATTATACCCGCCCACTTCATTGCGCAGTGGCAAAGCAACGGATCAATTGCCAGCTATGTAAACGTGGGAGAGAAACGGTAAACCGCGCCGTCGGTCAAACCGCCTCTGCCGTTTGTTTTCTTCCTGATAATCATGGCGGCCATGTAATGGCGGCCGGCCCGTATGCCGATGGTTTTTCGGAAATAGTGTTTCCAATCTATGATGAAGGCAGACCACTCGCTGTTCTTGACGCTATAGCGCAGCCCGGTCACTCCATGGGCGAAAAGCACTTTGTACTATTGCAGGATCTCGTTCAACTCGCCAGCAATGTAATCAAGAATGCTCGAAACCACTGGAGAATGTCCCAGGAAAAGCTTACCGTAGATAGGATTCTGGATCATCTAAGGCCGTTTGTCCCATCAACAGTTCAGAAGATCGTGGAAAAAGACCCTGCTGCCCCTGACCTTGAAAAGAAGGACATAGACGCTACCGTGCTGTTTTTGGATGTTGCGGGTTATACTTGCATCAGTGAGACTCAGAGCCGGGACAAAGTCACTTTCATCATCGAAAAGTATTTTTCCAGTTTCCTGGACCTCATCTACGATCATGGGGGAGACATAAACGAAACGGCAGGTGACGGACTCATGGTCATATTTCAGGGTGAGCCGAAGAAAACTGCGTTAGCTGCCGTAAAGGCGGCTCTGGAGATTCGAAATAAGACAATGGAGATTAACGAGGAATTGAAGAATCGATTCTTACCGGTTGAAATTAACATGGGCATCAATTCCGGCACGGCCGCTGTAGGGATGAGTCGATTCACAGGGGTTTCAGGAACCAGAATGACCTTTACTGCGACGGGGCCAGTCACAAATGTTGCTGCGCGAATCGCCTCCGCTGCAAAGCATGGGGATATTCTCGTCGGTCCGGAGACGGCCCGCAGGGTGGCGGAAGATGAAGATGTGACGCTATTCGACAGGGGGTTGATGAATTTCAAGAATGTGAGCGAGCCGGTTCAGGTGTTCAGCCTGGTAAGGAGCGGGTAATAAGGCGCCTCCTTTGAATTCTGATTAGGAGACAGCCTCCAGAGGGTCGTACCCGACCGTTCCTGTCCTCGTTCGCCAGGTTAGTTGCTGAATTAACGGGCGTCTGCTTGATTTCTCGCCTGGCGAAATTGTTTCCCGCTCTACTTGTCAATCTCGTCAACATCTATCGTGAGTTTCTTTTGAGTCCTTTGTCCTGTCGAAGGAACCTTCCCGACTTTTAGCAGCCTTGGCGCTGCCGACACTGAAAAGTCTTGGACGAAAATATGCTGCGCCGAGGGATTACCTGGGACAAGCCTTGTTGCGTAAATATCAGAGGCCATTTTTAGGATGCACGTCAGACTGCTCGGTCGTTTCAGGCTGCCCGCGGTTTTTTCTTTCAAATATCCGATGAACCACAATATAAAAGAGTGGAATGAAGAAAATCGCCAGGAATGTTCCTGTAACCATCCCGCCCAGGACGCTGGTGCCGATGGCCTTTTGCGCTCCCGCTCCTGCTCCCGTGGCTAACGCCAGTGGTAGGACCCCGAAGCCGAAGGCCAGCGATGTCATAACAATCGGACGAAGCCGCAATTTTGCCCCTTCCAGTGTGGCCTCGATCACTCCAATCCCCTCTTCCAGTTTATCCTTGGCGAATTGGACGATCAGGATGGCGTTCTTAGTAGTCAACCCCAAGGTAGTGAGAAGTCCTATCTGGAAATAGACATCATTGGGCAATCCCCGAAACGATGAGGCCAACACGCCGCCGATAGCCCCGAGAGGCAACGCCAGCATGATCGAAAAGGGAACGGTCCAGCTCTCGTAAAGAGCCGCCAGAAAAAGGAAGATAACGAGCATGGAAAATGCATAGAGCATGGCCGTTTGCGAGCTCGCCATGCGCTCCTGGTAAGAGAGCCCGTTCCAGTCAAAACCGATGCCCTGGGGCAATTTCGACACAATCTCTTCCATCGCCTGCATCGCCTCACCGGAACTCCTCCCCGGGGCCGCCTCACCCCAGATATTTATGGACGGAAAGGAGTTGTAGCGCTCCAGCTTGGGAGAACCGGAAGTCCAGTGTCCTGACGCAAAAGAAGAAAAGGGGACCATCTTACTTGCGGTATTGCGCACATAGAGTTTTTCCAGGTCTTTGGGCAACATCCGGTAGGGTGCGTCCGCCTGAGCATATACCCGCTTGACCCGTCCGGCCTGGATAAAGTCATTCACATAGGCGCTACCGAAGGCCGCTGAGATGGTAGTATGGATGGAGGTGATGGGAGTCCCCAGAGCGCCTGCTTTTGCCAAATCCACGTCGATCCGATATTCGGGCACATCTTCCATGCCGTTAGGCCGAACCCTGGTCAATCTTGGGTCCTGCATGGCCATCCCCAGGAGCTGGTTGCGGACCGCCATCAGATCGGCGTGGCCTAGACCGCCGCGATCCTGCAACTGAAAATCAAAACCTTTGGCCTGACCCAGTTCGACGACAGCCGGCGGCGGAAAGGCGAACACCATGGCATTGCGGATCTTTGAAAACGCCTCCATGGCCCTTCCGGCCAGGGCATCGGCCTTCATATCCGGCCGGTCGCGAAGCTCCCAGTCCTTGAGTTTCACAAATGCCAAGCCCATGTTCTGTCCACTGCCGGAAAAGCTGAAACCGGCAATCGTCATACAGGATTCCACTGCGTCTTTTTCATCCACCAGAAAATGGTTGTTTACCTTCTTCAGGACCTCCTCGGTCTGTTCCAGGGTCGAATTTGCCGGAAGCATCGCTTGAACAAACAGTATGCCCTGGTCCTCATCAGGAAGGTAGGCGGTGGGCATGCGCTGAAACAGAAATCCCAATGCAACCACAATCACTAGGAATATAAACAGGTAACGGAGTTGCTTTGAAAGAACACGACCGACCATCGTCATGTACCTGTCTCTGGCCCAGAAGAACATGTGGTCGAACCACCGGAGGAATGGCCGAAAAAGGAAAAATCCGGTCTCAGACGCCTCATGGCCTTTTCCCACTGTTTTGAGAAGCGATGCGCAGAGAACCGGCGTTAGGATCAGGGCCACAACAACCGACAAAAGCATAGCGGCGATGATGGTCACGGAAAACTGGCGGTAGATGACACCGGTGGAGCCTGCAAAGAACGCCATAGGGCCGAACACCGCCGAGAGCACCAACCCGATTCCGATCAACGCGCTGGTGATCTCTCCCATAGACTTTCGGGCGGCTTCTTTAGGCGGCAAACCTTCCTCGGTCATGATTCGTTCCACGTTCTCCACCACCACTATGGCGTCGTCCACCAAGAGACCGATGGCCAGCACCATGGCAAACATGGTCAGCATGTTGATGGAAAACCCGAATAGCCCCAGAAGCGCAAAGGTCCCCAGGATCACCACCGGTACCGCAATGGTCGGTATCAGCGTAGCCCTGATGTTCCCCAGGAAGAGATACATGACCAGGAAGACCAGCAAGATGGCCTCAAAAAGGGTCTTCACTACCTCCTCGATGGCCGCGGTGACAAAAGGGGTTGTGTCGTAAGGGTAAATGACCTTCATGCCGGGAGGAAAGTACCGGCTCATCTCTTTCAGTTTCGCTTTGACGGCATTAGCCGTATCCAGCGCATTGGCGCCGGCGGCCTGCCGGATAGCCTGGGCAGCGGCAGGTTTGCCATTGAAAAATGACGACTGATTGTAGAACTCAGTGCCAAGTTCCGTCCGTGCCACGTTCTTGATTCGCACGACGGACCCGTCCGGATTCATGCGGATGGGGATGGCGGCAAACTCATCAGGGGTCTTGAGGAGGTTTTGGACGATAATCGAGGCGTTCAAGCGCTGGCCTTCCACCGCCGGCGCTCCTCCGAACTGGCCGGCGGAGACCTCCACATTGTAGGCTCGAAGCGCCGTGATAACATCTTCGACCGTCATTTGGTAATCGGTAAGCTTGTCGGGATTCAGCCACACCCGCATGGCATACTGGGCGCCGAAGCTTGTAACCTCGCCCACACCTGGTACACGCGCCAGCACCTTCTCGATGTTGGACTGGACATAGTCTTGCAAGTCATACCCATCCATGCTGCCATCTTCCGAGATCAGGCCCACGACCATCAGGTAGTTTTTGGTGGATTTGCTGACCTTGACGCCCTGGCGCTGAACCACGTCCGGCAGGCTCGCCGTGGCGAGCTGGAGCTTGTTTTGCACCTGGGCCCAGGCGAGGTCCGGATCGGTTCCCGGGGCAAAGGTCAACTCGATGCGGGAGGCGCCGGTTGAATCACTGGTGGCGGACATATACAGCATCTTGTCAAAGCCGGTCATCTTCTGTTCGATGATCTGCGTCACCGTGTTTTCAACGGTCTCCGCAGAGGCCCCGGGATAAACGGAGTCAATGGCGATTGACGGTGGGGCGATGGGAGGATACTGCGATATGGGCAGATTGTAGATCGACAAGCCACCCGCCACCATCATAATGATCGCTATGACCCAGGCGAAGACCGGCCGATCCAGAAAGAATCTCGATAACATTATGTTTCCCCGTCAGTTCGATTTTCCGGCCGGCTGGGCCGAATTCCCGGGTTCCGAATCGGCTTTCCCATCGGAGCCAAAAGGGACAACCTTCACGGAAACGCCCGGCCGAATTTTCTGCATACCCTCGACGATCACACGATCACCGGATGTGAGACCTGAATAGATGAGCCACTTGTCGCCGATGACGCGACCAATAGTGAGTTGTCGCTGTTGAACCTTCTCTTCGGCGTCCACGGTCAACGCCATGGGATTCCCCTTTGGATCGCGTGACAATGCTTGCTGCGGAATAAGAATGGCTTGCTCGTTTATACCTTCTTTCACCACCGCTCTGACGAACATCCCTGGCAAGAGAATTCCGTCTGGATTTGGGAAGACAAGCCGCAGGACGACAGACCCGGTCGTGGGGTCCACCGTGACGTCACGAAACTTAAGCGTCCCTTCCAACGGATATGCTGTGCCATCTTCCTGGATGAGGTTGACCTTCTTCTGGTTCGTTCCGTCTCGATTCAGACGGCCATCTTCCAGGCGGCGCTTCAATCGCAGCAGTTCGGTGGTGGATTGGGGCACATCCACGTATATGGGGTCCAGTTGTTGAATGGTTGCCAGGGCTAGGGATTGATACGCCGTCACCAGAGCGCCATCCGTCACGTTGGATTTACCGATGCGCCCGGAGATGGGCGCGGTGACACCGGTATACTCTAGATTGATGCGGGCCGTATCAACCGCCGCTTTGCAATACTCAATATCGGCCTCGGCCTGTTTCAGCGCAGCCTCTTTGTCGTCGTAGTCCTGCCGGCTGACAGCTTGTTCTGCGAGTAATCCCTTGTATCGCTCGAACCGCAAGCGGGTCGCAACAAAATTAGCTTCTGATTTAGCAAGGTTAGCCGTAGCGCTGTTGAGCGCCGCCTGAAAAGGGGCGAGGTCGATCTGATAAAGCACCTGGCCGGACTTGACATCTGAACCTTCCACAAACAGGCGTTTCTGTATGATGCCATTGACCTGGGGTCGGATTTCCGCAACACGGTACGGAGACGTGCGGCCCGGCAATTCAGTGGTCAGCAAGAGCCGCTGAGGCTGGACCGTCATCGTAGTCACTTCCAGGACAGGTGGCGGCGGAGATTGCTGCTGGTGACCGCAGCCAAGGAGCGGTAACGCTAAAACACTGACGAACAAGATAACTGTGAGTCTTTGCGAGAGCATGACGCAACCTTAAAGAATGTGTTTGCTGTAATTCCCGTCG
Source organism: Desulfomonilaceae bacterium (assembly GCA_041662605.1). NCBI lineage: Bacteria > Pseudomonadati > Thermodesulfobacteriota > Desulfomonilia > Desulfomonilales > Desulfomonilaceae > Desulfomonilaceae bacterium. Next base: position 4,938 of record JBAZSD010000013.1, on the reverse strand, counting down.
TTCGATGGGTTTTCCCCGTTGTTGGAGAAGGCTCGGTTAGGCGTCGCTGCCTTCTCCTGGACTTTCTTCTCAATCAAAGAGCTTCTTGAACGCTTTTATGATCTGGGACATGCCATCCGATAGCTCACTCTCAAAGTTTGTGGCTTTGTCCTTGGCCATTTGCTTCTTTTCATCGAGTTGGCTTTTGTACCGATTTATCTGTGCAATGAGTTCCTTCTTTTTATGCTCGAGCTGAGTCTTAGCTCCAGCCTTTTCCACTTTAAATTGAATCTCCAAGGCCTCCATCTCAGCTTCTAATCCAATAGCGGCTACGATGAACTTGTTTGCGGCTCTTTCCAGCGACTCATCAATTGATTGGCCAGCAGCGTCCAGGTCATGGTCAATGGTGGTTTCCAGCGTGGCGATTGAGTGTCGGATCTTTTCCTTCTGGGCTTCGAATGAATCTCTCACCTCAGCTTTACCCAAAGCCAGTTGAACCGGCAAATCCTCGAACAGGGCCAGAATCTCGGTTTTTTTTCCATCTGCAAGCCCTTTTGCCTTAACGACTTCTGACTTGAATGCCTTCAGCGCCTCGTTCAATTGTTTCTTCCGAACTTCGAATTCCTCTAGGGCTTGATCTTTGGTTTGTTGCAGTTGGGCCTCGACCGCCGTCACTGTGGCTTCCCATTTGTCCAGTTTCGTGTCGATGGATTCTCTGATTTCCCTAATCTTTGACATAGTATTATCTCCTTTTGATCTGATTTGTGCGACGGTCGTGCCCGCCGCCTTGTGTCTTAACAACTTGTTCTGGGAACCCTCATGCTCCCAGAGTCCCATCTGAGCTGGATCCGCCATCTTCAGGCTACTCTCGTTTGATGTTCGAGCCCGATTCTCATTTAAGTATCAGAAACCATCTGATGCGGCATGGTGAAGAAAAACGTCGAACCTTTTCCTGGTTTGGATTCAACCCAGATGCGTCCTCCGTGATGCTCCACAATCTTTTTGCAGTTGGCCAATCCTATGCCTGTTCCAGGACTATCCGGGCTTGAATCAATCCGCTCAAAGATACGAAAGATTCGGTCCAAATACGGTGGTTCGATTCCGATGCCGTTGTCCTCGACAAAAAACTTCCACTCGCCCTCTTCACGTCGCGCACCGATACGAATCTTGAGGCGTTCATTACCGGCAAACCTGATTGCGTTGCTTACCAGGTTTTGAAATACCTGGATCAGCAGTGACGGATTGGCCATCACCGTGGGAAGTGATTCACTCTCGACGATAGCTCCACGTTGTTCTATGGCTGATCTCAAACTGGACAGGGCTTCTTCCAAAGTGACATTGCAATCAGTGGGCGCAAAACGCTTTTTCTCGCTTGCCAGACGTGAATACCACAAGAGACTCTGAATGAGATGGTCCATTCGGGTGATTGTGTGGAGCGCACGGGCGATAAGTTTATCTGCCTGTGCGTCGAGCCTGCGTTTCAGGCGCCGCTCCAGGAGTTTGATATAAGTCGCAATTCCGATGAGTGGTTCTCTTAGGTCGTGAGCCGCCACGTAGGCGAATTCCTCCAGATCCTTGTTACTGCGTTCCAGCGCTTTCGTCTGAGCACGAAGCACCTCTTCCGTGCGCTTGAGGTCGCTCAGGTCCTTGGTTATGGTGGCTATACCTACCGGCTCAGCTCTTTCGTTGGTCAAGAGTGAGAGGCTGAGCAAGACCGGGATAGTGACGCCGGACTTTGTTACGTGAGCAGCCTCCACATTTTCAACCTTGTCTCCCCGCTTGCAGCGCTCATGTAACTCTTCCGCCCGTGAGTGAAGGTCCGGAGGCACAATTGTTTTCATGCTTTTGCCGATCAACTCGGCCCGACTCCAGCCATAGGTCTGTTCAGCCTTGCGATTCAGGTCAATGATATCGCCTTTCAAATCCCTGATGAAAATCGGGTCTATCGCGTCCATAAATACTTTAGAAGCCTGAAACTGTTTTTCTTCAGCACACTTGCGATCCGTGACGGCAAACGCAACCCCGGAAACCCTTAGCGGCTTACCGTCTTGCAGGCGTTCCACTGTTTTTCCCCGAGTCAACAGCCATTCCCATTCTCCAAACTTGTTCCTGATGCGATGCTCGCACTCAAAGCGCTCTGTAGTTCCCTCAACATGCTCATTCCAAGCATTTGAGACCCTAGATCGGTCATTAGGGTGAATGAGGCTCCACCAAAAACTCGCGCCAAGCTGAATCCCCTCGGGGCGATCGCCGAAGATGTCGGCCCACGTTTGATCAACAAGCACGGTGTCTTTTTGAAGATCGACGTTCCACAGCGCCAACTCCGCCCCTCTCAGCGAAAGCTCAAGCCTCTGCTGATTCTCAAACAGCGATTTATCCGCACACCCACGCTCCACGATTTCCTTTTGAACTCCGTAGTAGTCTCTATGGCTCGACAAGAGCTGAGTTTTTTCACTGCTCAGGTCTTCCATCAAGAGCGCCATCCACTTATTATTGCCGAGCCTCATGGACTGAAAGCGCAGGTGTCCCCAGATCCTCTGATCTGTAACTTCAAACGGGGCGTACACAACTTGGGATTTTCCTGTGGTAAGGACTTCCTCCGTCAGGTGTTGGATTTTTGTGAAAACACGTTTGTCGGGAAACAGCGTTGAGAGGGATAGGCCTTGTAGTTTCTCGGGTTGCAGGATTGTTCGCCTGAAAGATTGGTTGGCAAAGACTATGAGCGACAATGGATCAATCAATACCGCAGGGATCGGCATGGCATCCAGGAGTTTAGCCAGTGCGGCCGCTTGAAGTTCTCTCATCTCAACACTATCCGGCAAGGTTGGATCTTCGTCTAACAGTGATGCGACATCAAAAGATAGCCCATTCTCAAAAGGAACTCCGCCGATCGCAGGCTTCTTTTCCTCCATAGTGTTCCACCTTTCTGTGGTCTACCCTGTTTTGAAGTTGAATGACGCAGGCATGACTTAGATACGCTTTCTCACTTGTCCAGCACCCCTCTGAAAAAAATGTCCGTGGCGATTGACAGATTGTCCCCCGCTCTAAATTGGGCGGGATCGTTCATGACGCTAAAAAGAAAAGCGTTGATCGTTCCGTCAAGCGCCAGTGCCATATAATAGGGATCAAGGCTCCGGAACAGATGAGCTTTGATGCCCTTCTGAAAGAATGATGCCAATTTCTCAATTCCTTCATCGTGGAGCTTAAGGAGATCTTGGTCCAAACCAGCTCTTATGTGGAAGCTCGCTCCTCTGGTTTCGGCAAAATACAGGCGCATGACCGGTAGATTATCGAAAAACAGTTCCCGACGGAGGGCGATGTACCTGTTGATGGCTTGCAGAGGATTCCGTTCCTGTTCGAGGACCTGCATGAGAGCATGGTGCCACTTTTCCGCCATCTCCATGATAAGGGCCTTGTACAAGTCCTCCTTATTAGTGAAAAATTTATATAATGTTCCGATCCCGAACTCTGCCTTTCCTGCAATCTCGTGCATAGAGACGTTGTGATACCCCTTTTCCGAGAAGAGTCTTAGCGCAGCGTCGAGTATCTCTCCGCGCTGACGTAATTTCTCTCGGTCTCGACGCGGAAGGTTTTCAAAATTTGTGTTGACATTCCCAAGCGCTACAGGACTCATTCATTTCTCCTCCTGAGGTCATAATCAGAATATGACGTCACATTCTATTTGGTTCCGAGGCACTAGTCAAGAGGCAATTCGTCGAGGCAATTCGTCGTTTGTTGGCAACAAAAAAACTAGCGCAGGTTGTAGCGACGGAGCAGGTCTCTATTTTGGGGTTGAGATCTTAGGCATTCTGGCAGCTTGCCAGTCCGCCAAGCGGCTCCTTTTGCCGATTCTTTAAGGGATCTCCGCTTTTTCTTGTAGAGTTGCTTCCGCAATAGCCAAATCTTTATTGGCCTCATTCATGAAACCGAGCTGTACCCTAAGTTTGGCCCTTTCACGATAATAATCAGAGTTCTGGGGGTCAAGTTTTATCGCAGCGCTAAGATGGAGAAAAGCTTCTTCGAAATCTCCACGGTTTCCTAATTGTATGGTCTTTTGGATATGAAGGGGAGCGTTTTGCGGATCAGTGTCATAAACATGTGGTGTTTCATGCGAAAAACGTCTTTCTACATTAGCCGAAGCCGCTGTTACAGCAATATAATTCAAGTCGGCAGTCTGAATACCTTTGATAATGACGGCAGAGGACTTGGAATTTAGTACTGTTGGTAACCATTCAGTTACAGGGGGATAAAATAGTTTGAGTTTGATTTTATTGTCGCGATTTTTTCAAAGATTTTAAATATGGCGTTGAGTTCAAGGAAGTTTATCAGCTTTCTTTAGAGGTTGGCGCTGATGGCGATTAATAATTGTTGTTTATGCTTGGACAAACAGCGAAAGATTGATGAACTGGAAGATGAGATCAATCGACTTAAACAGGCTTTAGGGAGAATAAAACAGAACGAAAAAGAAGGATTTTTCGGTTCTTCCACTCCTTCATCCCAACTGCCTGTTAAGGCAAACGTTCAAGAGGGAGAGAAGCGGCCGAAAGGTGGGCGCTTAGGTCACAACGGGTGGGGCCGCAAGAGTCATGATGGTTTGGGAGCGGATAGGGTTGTGGAAGTTGAGGCGGAATCGGATCTATGTCCTGAGTGCGGCCATCAACTTCAGAAAAAGGGAATTGAGCAAAGAAGCATTCTTGACACTTCTTCAACTAAGCCTGAAAAGGTCTTGTTTCGATTGTCCAAGCGGTATTGTCCACATTGTCACAAAAACTTCACTCCCCGTGTTCCTGGGGTTCTTCCTAAAAGCTTGTATGGGAACCAACTGATCGCCAATGCGATAACGATGTACTATCTTTTTGGTCTTCCAATGGGACGAATCTCGGAAAATATCGGCGTTGGACCTGGGAGTCTGATGGATATCTTCCATCGATGCGCTGGGATAGATCGGAAGAGCACACG